>JALZIX010000404.1 GCA_030860025.1 Actinomycetota bacterium | reverse complement strand
GGGACGAGGACCGGGTCTTCTACCGCAAACCCTGGTGGCAGCGGGTGATCGTCATGTTGGCCGGGCCGGTGCACAACCTCGTTCTGGCCGTGTTCCTCTTCACGGTCATCCTGGTCGGTTTCGGCATCCCGGAAGGCACGACGCTGACGATCAACACGGTCAGCGAATGTGTGCTCCCCGCGGGCTCGCCGGTCAAGGACTGCAGGACGCCGGTCGATGCCGAGGGACTGCCGTGCGGTGTCGGAGACAACGGCTGCGATCTGCCCCCGGCCAGCCCGGCCGCCGAGGCCGGGATCCGCGCCGGTGACCGGCTCACCGAGGTGAACGGCCGGCCGGTGACGCAGTGGCAACAGGTCCAGGACCTGATCCGGGTGAGTGCCGGTGACCCGGTCACCTTCACCGTCGAACGCGACGGCGCGATCAAGGAATTGTCGGTCACCCCCATTCCCAACCAGGTTTACCTGGATGAAAACGCGACCGAGACGACCGAGGTCGGCTTCGTCGGAGTTTCGCCGGTCGTGCCACGGGTGCAACAGTCGATCACCGACGTACCGGCCGCCGTGGGCGGATACATCGCCCACGCCGGACAGGCGCTGATCAACCTCCCCGAGCGGATCCCCTCGGTATTCGGGGCGGCCTTCCTAGGCGAGGAGCGCACAGCCAACGATCCGATCGGCGTCGTCGGTGTGTCCCGGCTGTCGGGGGAGTACTTCGCCCTTCCGGAGCCGCTCACGGACAAGATCATCTTCTTTCTGACCCTACTGGCCAGCGTCAACATGGTGTTGTTCCTGTTCAACCTCGTGCCCATCTATCCGCTCGACGGCGGACATGTGGCAGGGGCGTTGTACGAGAAGGCGCGCTCGGTCCTGGCCCGGCTCCGCAGGAAGCCGGACCCGGGCCCCTTCGACATCGCCAGGCTCATGCCGGTTGCCTACGTGGTCGCCGGTGTCTTCGTCCTCTTGTCGGGGATGCTCCTGATCGCCGACATCGTCAACCCGATCACGCTGAACTGAGGCGCCGCAATCGTGACATCCATCTCCCTGGGCATGCCGGCAGCGCCTCCGCCCGTCCTTGCCCCACGACGGCCGACGAAGCAACTCATGGTCGGCAAGGTCGGCGTGGGCAGCGAGCACCAGGTCTCGGTGCAATCGATGACGACCACCAAGACCGCCGACATCGACGCGACGTTGCAGCAGATCGCCGAACTCACCGCTGCCGGCTGCGAGATCGTCCGAGTGGCGGTACCGGACACCGACGACGCGCTGGCCCTTCCGATCATCGCGCGCAAGTCGCAGTTACCGGTCATCGCTGACATCCACTTCCAACCCCGCTATGTCTTCGCGGCCATCGACGCCGGCTGTGCCGCCGTACGGGTGAATCCGGGCAACATCAAGAAGTTTGACGACAAGGTCGGTGAAATCGCAAAGGCCGCCGGGGATGCGGGGATCCCGATCCGTATCGGCGTCAACGCCGGGTCGCTGGACAAGCGGTTGCTGGAGAAGTATGGCAAGGCCACCCCGGAGGCCCTGGTCGAGTCCGCGCTGTGGGAGTGCTCGCTGTTCGAGGAGCATGGCTACTCCGATATCAAGATATCGGTCAAGCACAACGATCCGGTCATCATGGTCCGCGCGTACGAGCTGCTCGCCGAACAATGCGACTACCCCCTGCATCTCGGTGTCACCGAAGCTGGGCCCGCCTTTCAGGGGACGATCAAGTCCGCGGTCGCCTTCGGCGCGCTGCTGGCCCGTGGCATCGGCGACACCATCCGGGTCTCTTTGTCGGCTCCGCCGGTCGAGGAGGTCAAGGTCGGTATCCAGATCCTCGAGTCGCTCAATCTCCGTCAACGCGGGCTCGAGATCGTCTCCTGCCCGTCCTGCGGTCGAGCTCAGGTCGACGTTTACACACTTGCCGAGCGCGTGACGGCCGGCCTCGAGGGCCTGGAGGTCCCCTTGCGGGTCGCGGTGATGGGCTGCGTTGTGAACGGCCCCGGAGAGGCGCGTGAAGCCGACCTCGGGGTGGCCAGCGGCAATGGCAAGGGTCAGATCTTCGTCAAGGGCGAGGTCATCAAAACGGTTCCGGAGTCACAGATCGTGGAAACGTTGATCGAGGAAGCGATGCGCTTGGCCGCCGAGATGACCGCCGCCGGCCAGGCCAGCGGTCCCGCTCAGGTCACCGTCAGTTAGCTAACTCCTGTGATCGGCAGTGCACCGTCGTACACCCTGGGCCCACGTGATGAGACCGCCGTGCGGAACTTCCTGGCCCACCACCCCGTGGACGGCTGCCTGATCGCGGCGCGCATCGATGCCGTGGGAATCAGCGGAGCCTCAGGATCCGGTGAGCTATGCGCCTACTACAGCGACCTGGGTCTGGCAGCCCTGTGGTTGGACGGACCCAGCCTGGTTCTGGTCGGTGACCCGGACGGATCCGGACGCATGCTCGAGGCGATGATCAGCCGCAACGCGGCCCATCGGCGCCGCTGCTCGTCCATCGTTGGACCGGCCGATGTCGTCGTCCCGTTGTGGAGCGCACTGGCGCCGGCCTGGGGGCCGGCCCGGGAGGTAAGGCCCAATCAGCCGTTGCTTGCGCTGGACACCGCACCCCTGGTCGAACCGCTCCCCGGACTTC
>JALZIX010000396.1 GCA_030860025.1 Actinomycetota bacterium | reverse complement strand
ACGTGGTCCCCGCGGACTTCACGGGCATGACGCCCTACGTTGCCACCCTCCTCGTCCTCGCGCTGGCATCCCAACGATTGCGAATGCCGGCGGCAGACGGCTTGGTATATCGCCGAGGCGAGGCCGGCTAGGTGGTCGGATCTGACATCGACTGGGAGGCGTTGACGGCGGCCGCTGTCGAGGCGATGGGGCACGCGTACGCGCCGTACTCCAACTTCCCGGTCGGTGCGGCTGCTCTGGTCGACGACGGCCGGATCGTCTCCGGTTGCAACGTCGAGAACGCTTCGTACGGGCTCGGGCTGTGTGCCGAGTGCGGGTTGGTCAGCGCCTTGCACGCCAGTGGCGGCGGCCGGTTGGTCGCGCTGGCCTGCGTGGGTGGCGACGGTCAGCCGCTGATGCCGTGCGGCCGCTGCCGGCAACTGCTCTGGGAACAGGGTGGCGCGGACCTGCTGCTCAAGACCGAGCGCGGGATCGTACCGATGAACAACGTCCTGCCCGACGCCTTTGGCCCCGACGATCTGCTCGCTGCGGCCAAACGTGCCGGGCCCCAATCATGACCGTTATGCGCATAAGGGTCAGAAATCCGGCCGGGATCCAACCGTTATGCGCATAACGGCGAAGGGAGTGGCGGCTGAGTGATGGATGCCATCGACGTCATCCGGGCCAAGCGCGACGGGCTGACCCTGACCGACGAGCAGGTGGACTGGGTCATCGACGCCTACACGAAGGGCGAGGTCGGCGACGAGCAGATGGCCGCCCTGCTCATGGCGATCGTCTTCCGCGGGATGGCCGTCTCCGAGCTCGCCAGGTGGACCAATGCGATGATCGACTCCGGCGAGCGGATGGCCCTCGGCGATCTGGGTCGGCCCACTGCGGACAAGCACTCGACCGGTGGGGTCGGCGACAAGATCACCCTGCCGCTGGCCCCACTCGTGGCCGCCTGCGGAGTCGCCGTACCGCAGCTGTCCGGCCGGGGTCTCGGGCACACAGGCGGAACGCTGGACAAGCTCGAATCGATTCCCGGCTGGCGGGCCGATGTGAACCACGCCGACTACCTCGCCCAACTTCGCAGCGTCGGTGCCGTCGTGTGCGCTGCGGGGGAGACTCTGGCCCCAGCCGACAAGAAGCTATACGCGCTGCGCGATGTCACCGGCACTGTCGAGTCGATCCCGCTGATCGCCAGCTCCATCATGAGCAAGAAGATCGCCGAGGGGGCCGGCGCTCTGGTTCTGGACGTCAAGGTCGGGTCAGGCGCCTTTATGAAGACCGTCGAGGACGCGACCGAGCTGGCGGGGACGATGGTCGGCATCGGCACCGAAGCAGGCGTACACACCGTCGCCCTCGTCACGGCCATGGACCGGCCGCTGGGTCGATCGGCCGGAAATGCCGTCGAGGTGGCCGAGGCGGTCGAGGTGCTCGCGGGTGGCGGCCCAGCCGACGTCGTGCAGCTCACCGTGCGGCTGGCCGAGGAGATGCTTGCCGGCGCCGGCGTGTACGACGCCGACCCGCGGGCGGTGCTGGCTAGCGGCAAGGCAATGGACACCTGGAAGGCCATGATCTCCGCCCAGGGTGGTGATCCGGATGCCGAGCTGCCGGTCGCTCGGGATCACCACGTTGTCACTGCAGCCGCGAGCGGGCGCCTGACCCGGCTGGACGCCTATGGCATCGGCGTGGCGGCTTGGCGGCTCGGGGCCGGCCGCGCCCGAAAGCAGGATCCGGTCTCTGCCACGGCCGGGGTCACCTGGCACGTCGCCGTGGGCGATGACGTACGCCAGGGCCAGTCTCTCCTGGAGCTGCACACCGACGACGCGCGTCGGATCCCGCGGGCCCTGGAGGCCCTCGAGAATGCGATCGGAATCGATACCGACGACGACCTGCTGCCGCTGATCGTGGAGCGCATCGCCCGCTGAGCCTCGGCTACTCGTATCCACCGAAGGACTGACCCGGGATCAACCACCCGGGCGTGGAGGCACGCGCGTCGGTACGGGAAGCTCGCCGCATGACAACGGACTCCACGAGCGTGGCCGACGACCAGGTTCTGGCAACCCCGTCCTCGGCGGAGGTCGCCATCAGCGTGCGCGGCCTGCGTAAGACGTACGGCCAGTACGAGGCGGTTGCCGGGGTGGATCTGGAGATCGCCCGGGGTGAGATCTTCGCCCTGCTCGGGCCTAACGGCGCTGGCAAGACCACCACGGTCGAGATCCTGGAGGGCTATCGCGTCCGCGATGCCGGAACCGTCAGCGTTCTCGGCGTCGACCCAGCAAAAGGCGATGGTCGGTGGAAATCGCAGATCGGCATCGTCCTGCAGAACAAGGGGGGCGACAGTGAGCTCACCGTCGCCGAGACCGTTCGGGTACAGGCCTCCTATTTCGCCAACCCCCGCCCGGTGGAGGAAGTCATCGGTCTCGTGGGGCTGACTCAGAAGCTCAAAGCCCGGGCCAGCTCGCTGTCCGGCGGGCAGCAGCGGCGGTTAGACGTCGCCCTGGGCATCGTCGGGAGGCCGCGGCTGCTGTTCCTCGACGAGCCGACGACCGGGTTCGACCCGGAGGCCCGCCGCCAGTTCTGGGCGCTGATCCGGCAACTGCGCGAGCTCGGCACGACGATGTTGCTGACGACGCACTATCTGGACGAAGCCGAGGCCCTGGCGGACCGGGTCGGGGTCATCGCTGCGGGTCGCATCGTCGAGGTCGGCGTGCCCACCGAACTCGGCGGCCGCCACCTCGCGCCGGCCCGGGTGCGCTGGGTCGAGGACGGCCAGCAGCGCGAGGAGACCACGGCGACCCCGACCGCGGTGATCCAAACGTTGAGCCAGCGCCTGGGTGGTGGGGAGATCCCCGAACTGTCGGTGCTGCGGCCCACCCTCGAGGACATCTACCTCCAGATGATCGGAGAACACGCGTGAGCAGCCCGACGCAGAAAGCCGAGACACCCAACTCAGCGGCACCCGAGTCGCGAGACGCGATGACGAACGACCGCGCAGCGCTGCCCCCGAAGGCGCAGGTGTACTTGGCCCGCTCCCGAGTCGAGATCCTGGAGTTCTTCAGGCAGAAGGAAGCGCTCGTCTTCACGTTGCTCTTCCCGTCCATGCTCCTGTTGATCTTCGGTGCGGTCCTGAACTTCGAAATCTCGCCCGGCCTCACATTCGTGCAGTACTTCATGGCCGGCATGGTCGCCTCCGGCGTCCTTGCCTCGGGCTTCCAGAACCTTGCCATCACGATCGCGATCGAACGCAGCGAGGGGCGGCTCAAGCGGCTGGCCGGTACCCCGATGCCCAAGTCCGCCTACTTCGTCGGCAAGGTCGTGCAGGTGATCGTGGTCGGCGTGGCCACCATTGCCCTACTCATGGTGGTGGGGGTGCTGGTCTACGACGTCGACCTGCCCTCGACTGCCGGGAAGTGGGCGACGTTCTTCTGGGTCACGTTGCTCGGCCTGGCCGCATGCTCGTTGCTCGGCATCGCCTTCTCGAGTGCGATCAAGAACGGGAAGTCAGCACCTGCCATCGTGACGCCGATCGCACTGGTCCTGCAGTTCACCTCGGGTGTCTTCTTCGTGTTCACCGACCTGCCGGAGTGGATGCAGAACTTCGCCGCGATCTTCCCGCTCAAGTGGCTGACCCAGGGGATGCGGGCCGCCTTCCTGCCGGACTCATTCGCGGCCCAGGAAGCCGCCGGTTCCTTCGAGTTGGACAAGGTCGCGCTGGTGCTCGGCGCCTGGACCGTCGCGGGGATGGTCTTGTGCGTACTCGTCTTCCGGTGGCGCGATCGCGCGGACGGCTGAATCGGGGCTCAGCGGTACCCCGACAAGAACTCGCGCACCGCGGCGTTGAACTCAGCCGGAGCCTCGGCGTTGACCCCATGCCCGGCGTCGGGGACGACCACCAGACGCGAGCCGGGAATCCTCCTGCCCATCTCTCTAGCCACCTCGATCGGCGATCTCTCGTCGCGACTGCCGTAGAGCAACAGGGTCGGCACGGTGATGAGTGGGAGAACATCGCGTAAGTCGGCGTCTGCGAAGGCTTCTGCCACCTGGCGGAAGGCTTGCGGTCGCAGGTCCCGCAGAATATGAAGTGCTTCGGCATGGAGCTCGGCGGGTGCAGTGGCTGGGTAGACCGTCGCCAGGAAGTCGGCGCCCCATTCCTTCACCGGCCGCTCGAGGACGTCCTTCAGCCACTGCTTGCGGCGGAGCACCTCTTCCGCTGACAGGGAGCCGGCCCATCCCGCATACGCCGAGATCAGGATCAGGCTGCGCACCACCTCGGGGTGGAACCGATACAGCAGCAGGGCGTACACCGAGCCGAACGAGAGTCCGCCGACATGCGGACGATGAATCCCGAGAGCCCTCAGGAAACCCGCCAGCGTGTCGGCGTAGTCCGCCAGAGCGAAGCCGCCGGGTGGGTCAGCGGAGGCCCCAGTGCCGAGGCAGTCCACGGCGATCACGTCGAAGTCCTCGGCTAGACCGGATAGTTGTCGAGCCCATTCCCGGCTGTCGCTGAAGGCGCCATGGAGCAGCAGCAGCGGTTCACCTTGGCCCGCCCGGCGATACCCAATCGAAAGTCCAGCGACGTCGACGCTCTCGGAATCCGCGGCCATCGCTCGAGCATTACGGGGCAGTCTTCGTCCGGCAAGGAGGCATCCGACGGTGGGCGATAGCGTGAGGTGCATGACGACCCCACTCGACGAGGAGTCGATCCGCCGGGCCCCGAAGGTCTTGCTCCACGACCACCTCGACGGCGGGGTGCGGCCGCAGACCGTGGCAGAACTGGCCGCTGACGTAGGGTATGCCGACCTTCCGGCAACCGACCCCTTGGAGCTGGCGGCCTGGTTCCGTACGGCCGCAGACTCCGGCTCGCTCGAGCGATACCTCGAGACGTTCGTGCACACGGTCGGGGTGATGCAGACTCCGGCTGCGCTGTCGCGCGTGGCTGCGGAGTGCGCGCTGGATCTGGCCGCCGACGGGGTTGTCTATGCCGAGGTCCGGTTCGCGCCGGAACTACATGTGGAGCAGGGGCTCGAGCTCACCGAGGTGGTTGATGCCGTGCTCGCCGGCTTCGCGGACGGCGCGGCCCAGACGGCCACGGCCGGCACCGGGGTGCCGCCGATCCGGATCGGTGTCTTGCTGACCGCCATGCGCCACGCCGCGCGCTCTCGCGAGATCGCGGAACTGGCGATCGCCTACCGGGATCACGGTGTCGTCGGGTTCGACATCGCCGGCGCCGAAGCCGGGTTTCCGCCGACCCGGCATCTGGACGCATTCGAGTACATGCGCCGGGACAACGGGCACTTCACCATCCATGCGGGGGAGGCGTTCGGGCTGCCCTCGATCTGGGAGGCGCTGCAGTGGTGCGGCGCTGATCGACTAGGTCACGGCGTACGCATCGTCGACGACATAACGGTTGACGGCGCCGGCGGGGCAACGCTGGGTCGGCTCGCCGGGTATGTCCGGGACAAGCGCATCCCGTTGGAGATGTGCCCGTCCTCCAACGTCCAGACCGGAGCGGTCGCCAGCATCGCTGAACACCCGATCGGGTTGTTGCGCCGCTTGGGATTTCGGGTCACGGTCAATACGGACAACCGGCTGATGAGCGGTTGCACCATGACCTCGGAGATGTCGGCGCTGGCCGCAGCCTTCGGATACGACTGGTCGGACCTGCAATGGCTGACGGTCAATGCGATGAAGTCCGCGTTCATCCCCTTCGACGAGCGGCTTGCACTGATCACCGAGGTGATCAAACCGGCGTACGCCAAACTGATCGACAGTCCCTGAACCCTCGTTCGGGTGGAATTTCGCCGCCGGGCACGTAGTGCACCTCACCAAGGCCTTGAATGCGTGCAGTTCGCGCCTCGCGACGCTCGACCGTTGGATCAGCGCCACCTCAGTCGTGCCATCGGACGGTGCCGCTCACCTGCTCGACGAGTTCGTCCCAGGCCGCAGCGATAGCGGCAGTGTCGGCCGGCGATAAGGACGTCCCACGCTGGCTCTCGACCAAGGCGCGGCCCAGCGGGGTGGTCGGACGGACGAGCTCATCGACAGTGTCCAGGTCTGCGTACTCGGCGACGTCCAGAATGCCTTCGAACGCATGGGCCAGCCTGGAGTAGTCGAAGTCCGCCGCAGCGGGACTGCTCACGCCGGTACGGGCTGCGCGGTCCAAGAGGTCGGAGATCTCTGCGATGTCGTAACGGTCCTCTTCGGCCGGCAACGCGGGCACGTCGCTGTCGACGACATCGGCCCATGTGGCGATCTCGCGTAGATCGTGCGGTGTCTTGCCGCGAATGAAGGTGCCCAGGCCCTCGGCCGAGCGAAACAGCTCGATCCGGCCTTTGCTGCCCAGGAAACGGGGCGCGTCCTCGACGTAGCAGCGCAAGGTCAGTCCGCTGCCCTCGGGCAGGATGAGCTCGACAGGCAGAATCCCGACCGACTCCCAGAACTCCGTGGCCTCGTCAACCTCGGCGGCATCGGCCTCCCAGGCGGTGCTGGGCAACTGGATGACGGCGGTTCCGGTGACGGGTTCCTCGACGAGGAGATCCTCATCGTCGGACTCCAGCGCGCGACGGTCGGCATCCTCGACTTCGCGGCCCAGCTTTCCAGCCGCCCCAAGGCGCTTCGTCCGCTCCTCGGCGAGCTTCCCGGTCCTCGCGGCCTCCTGGGCTGCGAGCTCCTTTTCCTCCGCGGCTAGCACGGACACGTCCACCTTGGGCCAGCGGATCCGCTTGCCGAGCCCGGCAAGCACGTTCTCCCAATGCTCGTCGACGGCTTTGCCGACGGCGGTCCAGGAGTTTTCACCATCCCTGCCGACGAAGGCATCGGCGCCCATCGTGAGCAGGCCGATCTCCGGCACCTTCTCCAGGTCGCGCACGATGCGCATCGCGGAGCAGCATTCGGCGATCCGGCTCACGATGTCGATGGTGTCGGCGACTTCACCGACAGACCAGCGGTCGGGGTCCTCGGCCACCAGTTCGTACAACCCGTCGAGGTCGTAGCGGTGATCGTCGTCGGGCGTCAGATCACGGGCAGGCAGTGCCGCCACGACCGGCCACACGGGATGATCGTCAAGGTCATGCTCGGTCGCCGTCCGGCTGTATGCGGCCAACTCGCGCTCGGAGGCGAACAGGTGCAGCCGGCCCTCGGCCCCGAGAAAGGCTTGCCACTGCTCGCCGTCCTCTTCCCACGGCGGTGCCCACAAGGTGTAGCCCGTGCGGTCGTCGATGGTGAGTGCGATCGGAACGATGGAAGGTGCGGCCATGGTGGTGAGGTCAGACTCCGATCGGGTGCCAGACGGTCTTGGTCTCCAAGAACGCCGTCATCCGGGACAGTCCCGGTTCGGCGGCCCAGTCTGGACTACCCGCGGACGGACGTCGAACCCGCTTCAGCGTGCCGGCCGCTTTCGCCTCCAGGTCACGGGCCAACTCGACGTCGGCCAGGCCGCCCTCGGTGGCCCCGACGGTTCCGGTCAGGTCGATCGCATTGACGTCGGAGTGCTCGGCCAACCACGGCGCGATCTCGGCAGCGCTGCCGGTCAACATGTTCACCACGCCGCCGGGAACGTCTGAGGTCGCCAGCGCTTCGGAGAGGGTGATGGCCGGAAGCGGGCGGTGCTTCGAGGACACCACGACCACGACGTTGCCACCGGCCAGCGCCGGAGCGAGGACACTGACCAGTCCCAACAGCGACGAGTCTTGCGGGGCAAGGACCGCCACGACGCCGGTGGGTTCAGGGATGGAGAAGTCGAAGTACGGGCCGGCAACGGGATTGGTTCCGCCGACTACCTGCGCCAGTTTGTCGGTCCACCCGGCGTACCAAACCCAACGGTCGATCGCAGCGGACACGATGCCGCGTGCCTGGGGCAGCCGCAGTCCTTCGCCGGAGGCGACCTCGGCGGCGAACTGCTCCGCGCGGCCCTCCATCACCTCCGCGACCCGGTAGAGGACTTGACCGCGGTTGTAGGCCGTCGTCTCCGACCAGCCCGGGAAGGCCGAACGCGCAGCCACGACTGCGTCGCGAGCGTCCTTGCGCGAAGCCCGGACTGCGTTCGCAAGGAAGCGCCCCTTGGCATCGGTGACGACGTACGAGCGGCCGGACTCCGAGCGCGGGAACTTTCCGCCGATGTAGAGCTTGTAGGTCTTTCTGATATCGAGCCGGGGCGTCATGCCGACTCGCCCTCGTTGCTGGCGAGATAGGCGGCCAAGCCGTGGCGGCCGCCCTCCCGGCCGTACCCGGATTCCTTGTACCCACCGAACGGGCTGGTCGGGTCGAACCGGTTGAAGGTGTTGGCCCACACCACACCGGCCCGGAGCTTGTTGGCGATCGCGAGGATCCGGGATCCCTTGTCGCTCCAGACCCCGGCGGACAGCCCGTACGGGGTGTTGTTCGCCTTGGCGACCGCCTCGTCGGGCGTACGGAAGGTGAGGATGGAAAGCACCGGGCCGAAGATCTCGTCGCGGGCGATCCGGTGCGCGGGCGAGACGTCGGTGAAGATCGTTGGCGGGAACCAGAAACCGCGATCCGGAAGCTCGCATGGCGGTGACCAGCGCACCGCGCCCTCGGCCTCACCGATAGCCGACAGCTCCCGGATGCGGGCCAGTTGTTCGGCGGAGTTGATCGCACCGACGTCGGTGTTCTTGTCCAACGGATCACCGACCCGCAGGGTCTTCAGGCGGCGGCGCAGCGAGGAGATGACCTCCTCGGCCACCGGCTCCTGCACCAGCAGCCGCGAACCCGCGCAGCAGACGTGCCCCTGGTTGAAGAAGATCCCGTTCACGATGCCCTCGACCGCTTGGTCGATCGGGGCGTCGTCGAAGATGATGTTGGCCGCCTTGCCGCCGAGTTCCAGGGTCAGCTTCTTACGCGTGCCGGCCGCGCTCATCGCGATCTGGCGGCCGACCTCGGTGGATCCGGTGAAGGCGATCTTGTCGATGTCGGGATGTTCGACCAGCGCGCGGCCGGTGTCGCCGGCGCCGGTGATGATGTTGACGA
>JALZIX010000380.1 GCA_030860025.1 Actinomycetota bacterium | reverse complement strand
CGACGTCACTTCTCGAACCCGACAGTGAGGGAACCGACAACCGCAAGGAGCGATGACGATGCCTCCCGTTCTTCTCGGCAGTGGCCCAGTCAGGGTTATTGCGCTGCACGGCTGGTTCGGTTCGGCGGCCGGCTGGGGAATGCTCCCCGAGCTGATTGACGAGGACCGGTACAGCTACGCGTTCCTCGACTACCGTGGTTATGGCTCGCGGCGGGACGAGACCGGTGATTTCTCGGTCCCGGAGATCGCGGCGGACACCTTGGCTGCCGCTGACGAGCTCGGCTGGGACAGCTTCGCGCTGGTGGGACACTCGATGGGGGGCATGGCCATCCAGCGGGTTTTCTGTGACGCGCCGGAGCGGGTGACCGCGATGATCGGGATCAGTCCGGTGCCGGCCAACGGTCTGCCCTGGGACGACGACAGCTGGGCGCTGTTCGATGGGGCCGCGCAGACGGACGGCAACCGTTACGCGATCATCGACTTCACGACCGGCAACCGGCAGTCGGCCACGTGGGTCAACAAGATGGTGGCTTTCTCGGTATCCCAGTCGACGCGCGAGGCGTTCGGTGCGTACCTGCCGTCTTGGGGTAAGGGCGACTTCTTGGCAGAGGTGCCGACCGCGCAGATTCCGGTCAAGGCGATCGTCGGTGAACATGACCCGGCGCTCGGCGCGGACACCATGGCCGCCACGTGGATGAAGCACTACCCGAACTCCGAGCTCGACATCCAGTCCAATGCCGGGCATTACACGATGTACGAGGCCCCGGTCGCCCTGGTCACCGGTATCGAGAAGACGCTTTCCAGTCTGGCGTGAGCGCTGATCGCGGCGTTGCCGCGCTGCACGATCCGCGTACGTACGTCCGCGGGGTTCCGTTCGACACGATCGAGGCACTGCGCGCTGTCGGCCCGGTGGCCTGGGTGGGCGAGCCGGAGTTGCCGGGTCTGCCGGCCGGGCCGGGCTATCACCTCGTCCTGAGTCATGCCCTGGTGACCCGCGTGCTCACCGATCCCGCCACGTTCTCGTCGTCGGGCAGGGGTACGCAGATCCGTGACCCGGCGTCGGCAGAGGACCTGCGCTACGTCCAGCGAATGATGCTCAACATGGATCCGCCGGAGCATTCCCGGCTGCGGCGGATGCTCAACCGGTCCTTCACACCGCGGGCGATCGCCGCGTTGGAGGGGCGGATCACCGAGCACGCACGGTTGATCGTCGACCGAATGCTGGCCGGACCGGCTGAGCGCGACTTTGCCAAAGACGTGGCCGCCGACCTTCCGCTGCTCGCGCTGGCCGACGTGCTCGGTGTCCCGCCCGAGGACCGCTGGCTGCTCTTCGACTGGTCGAATCGGGTGATCGGCTGGCTCGATCCCGACTACGCAGTCTCATCGGATTTCGACGCGTCGGCCGGCACAGCCATCGCACGGGAGGCTGTCTCGGTGCGCCCGGAACCCGACGCCTCGGGGCGGATGCCGGATCCGCGCAGCCGCGCGGGGATGCCCGATCTCTACCGGTATGCGCATCTGCTCGGTGCCGCCAAGCGAATCGATCCCGGCGCCGACGTCATGTCGATCCTGTTGGCGCAGCTGGACGACGAGGGTGGCCAGATCTCGGTCGAGGAGTTCGAGAACATGTTCTGGCTCTTCGCGGTGGCCGGAAACGAGACACTGCGAAATGGCTTGCCGGGCGGCATGATTGCCTTGCTCGAGCATCCCGAGGCTCAGCGTGTGCTGCGGGCCGAGCCGGGACGCTTCGCCACGGCCGTTGACGAGATGCTGCGGTGGTGGACTCCGGTGATGGTGTTCCGCCGTACGGCGACCCGCGACGTACTGCTCGCTGAGACGACGGTGGCGGCCGGGGACAAGGTCGTCGTCTCCTTCACTGCGGCCAACCGCGATCCCGAAGTCTTTGCTCGACCCGACGCCTTCGACATCGACCGCATGCCGAACAACCATCTGGCGTTCGGGCACGGGCCGCACTTCTGTCTTGGCGCGCATCTGGCCCGTACCCAGATGCGGGCCCTGTTCGGCGAACTGCTGGGTCGTACGAGCTGGATCGAGGCAACCGGGGAGCCGTCGTTCCTGAGGTCGAACTTCCAGCGGGGCGTGAAGCGCCTGCCCATCCGCTGGACCGCGTGACACGCCCTCACGCGTAGCGATTTCAACATCATGAGCGTCTGGCGTGTACTCGCACTGCACCCCCCGGCGCTCACGATCTTGTGGTTACGTTTGCTCCGCGGACGTCGCCTTCACTGGGTCTAGGAGTTGTACGCGTCACGCCTGTGGTCGACGTCGAGGATGACTATTTGTCGGCTGCTTTCGTTGATCCGATAGCGGATCCGGTATTCCCCCCGGAGCGCTCGCCACAGGCCACTGAAGGGCGCACGGAGGGGAGCACCGACGCGGCGAGGGTTCTTCGCAAGAGGACCGCTGATGAATTCCCAAGCGGCGAAGGCTGCGGGAGCAGGAAGGGACGTCGTCAGCGCTCGTCGTGCCCCTGGCGTGAGCAGGACGCTGTAGGGCGGCAGTGCTTGGTCATCGGTCACGTGGCTGGCGTTGACCTCGGGCCTTCATGAGCGCGGCCATTTCTTCGGCACTGGTCAGATTGCCGGCGGCGACATCCACTTCCGCTTCGCGTAGGCGAGCCATTGCGCTTTCGTCACTGAGCAACTCGATTGTGGCCTCTAGCGACTCCAGATCTTCCGCCGACAGCAGCACAACGTATTCGCGGCCATTGCGGGTGACGTGGACGCGCTCGTGGGTGCGGTCCACCTCGTCAGCGATCTCGGACAGCCGAGCCTTGACCTCAGAGAGCGGCAGCGTGATCATAGACTAGGATAGTAGTCCACCCTTGCTCAGGTCTGTGCGCAGATGCAGGAACAGGCCTGGGAACTGCACGAATACGTACAACCCGTCTCGGGGGACCGAGGCAGCCAGTGGTTCGGGGCCGGGTTCGGCGAGTTCATCTTCTACGACCCGCCGTGCGACCTCTTAGCCTGCGTTCGCTGCGCTAGATTCACAGCCTGGCGTGCCCGCTGAGTGACCATGTGACACGGCCGCAAGGCACGGTCGACGGCGCTCCAGGGCCGATAGGCCCGGACCGAGGTGGCGGGCACGCCTCACTCAGCAGCGGCGCGCAGAAATGCGTGCGCCGGCATCTCCTTGGCCAGCCGGACGAGGTCCGTCCGGCAGTCGAGGCGAAGCGCCTTTGACAGCTCCTGAAGGTGCTGGTTCGCCTCGAATCCAGCCGCGGCGGCGTTCGCGTCCGGCGTGGGCCTTGCTGCGCTGAAGTACTTCGTATGGGCGAATCGCACCAAGCCGCGGCTGGGCGGAGCGAGTGGGACATCGGTGACCCAAGCTCCGAACAGAGGCGAGATGGGTCCACCGACGGGGTCGCCGGTGATCACCTTTGCCTTGAAGTACAGGTTCGTCCAGCGGGTCAGCGCGAAGGGCGCAGCGTGGTGTGGGGCGGTCATCGTGCGCCGTTTGCCGGTCTCTCGGTGCAGGTAGGCGGACTCGAAACTGAATCGCCGGTGGCCCGGGTGCTCTGCACTGGTGACCGGAGGGCAGGTGGGGAGCACCCGATCACTCTGAAGCTGTTGCAGCGCACTGGAACTGTCCGCGACCAGCGCATCAGCATGGGTGAGCGGCGATCCGAGCGTGACCAGGTCCGTCACCAACCAAGGCTGCGTATTGCGCCGGTGTTCACACCAAGCAAGATGCTGCGCCTGCGCCGGGGATTGCGCTCCGCGGCGCACGGTGAGCTTCTCGCATTCGCGCAGCTGCGTGGAGCGGGCGCGACGTGGGGCGCTGTGATCGCGGTACATCCGCTGCCAGGCGAAGGTCAGAATGTCGTAGGCAACCACGCTGCCCAAGCTGTGTCCCACCACGATGATCCGGTCGTAGCGCCCGGATTCATGCATCCGGACGAGCAAGTCCACGCCGGCCTGACGGATGGCTTCCCGGCGTGAGACGTTGTCCGGTGTGGCCTGGAAGTATCGAGCGGCGTCTCCCAGCACATTGATGGTCAGGTTGCGGCCGAAGGTCCGAATTCCAAGCAGGACAGCGCCCAACAGCGCGGTCACCAGGGTGGCACCGAGAAACGTCCCGCTGGCCCCGGTTGACTCGTTCATCAGGCCCAGGACGCCGACGAGAACGTAGGCGATCACGGCCACGCCGATTGCCACCCATCCGAGGGCCCAGTACTTCCGCAACGGGACCGGGAGCGACTGCGGCTTGCGAAAGAGGAACGATCGGAGCCAGCCGATCACCTGCCCCTGAGTGGTGTCGCGGACCAGGTGTGCCCAATACAGCTCGTACACCTCGGTATTGGGTCTGTCGTTGCGCGGCGACGTCGGAATGACCGCTCGCCGGAGTTCGTACGAGCGCGAAAGCCAATCCGGCTTAACCCAGCGGGCCTCCTCTATCGCGTTCTCGTCGAGGTCGAATACGCCGCTGTCGACGAATCGAGTGAGCGTGTCGCCGGGGCGTTGCTCCCCGATTCCGTGGATGACGACGAGCGCCTGCCTTGGGTTGGTTCGCCGGTCGTGTACCTCGCTGGCCAGGACCTGCAATCTGGCAGCTGCATCGGCCCAATAGCTGATGGCTTGCTCCCGCGTCGCGCCGTGTGAGAGCCCCGATTCGCGTACCTGCAGCTGGCTGCCGTACCCGCTCTCGGGTGGGGAGACGGTGAAATAGACCAGGCTGGCTGCGGCATCCGCCGAGGCGTGTACCCGGCAACGCAGCCCGAAGGAGCCGTCCGAGTCAGGGCTCTCGTGGAGGGACTCCACGATTCCGGTACGAGCGGGGCTGCGACCGTCATCGAGTGCAAACCTGGTGTCGAGTCGAGGATGGAGAAGACTCTGGCTGCCCAACCACCGGGTCAGGACGTCCTCGCGGAAGACGAACTCCCACAGTTCTTGCGGCGTTAGCTTGGAGCTGACGACTCGCCGGATCGACCGAGGCGTCATCAGATCAGCCCGCGCTCACTCGGCTGCCCAGTCGACGTGTCGACGCTGAGTGCCGGCGACCCCTGACGGTAGCGCTCAGTTCGACCGGTCGCCCAGCTTCCGCGCCTTCTCGGCCAGCTCTTGGACCTGCTCGGTCACCTGCCCGGATACCTTGCGCAGGCGGGCCTCGAGGGTGTGCTCATGCCACTCGGAGTGCGCGGTCTTGTCGCCCATGAGCGCCCCGCATTCAGGGCACGTTTCCGGAGTCTTGGCGATCTCATCCATGGCTCGATGGTAGTCGCGGACTGCGAGACTCACGGCATGGATCGGAACTCGGTGATGGGCTGGGTCGACGGGTACGAGCGCGCCTGGATTCCGATCGGCGGCGAGGAGGCAGACCAAATTCCTGGCGGAGCGGAGCGGACGTGATCGGCGGCGGTTCCTGCTGTCTACGGCGCCGGGCCCTCAGGTCGGCGTGGAGATTGGTTGCACCAGTCAGAAAGCCCGACTGAGGCGTTGACCACCGCATTCAGGCTTGCTCTGATTGGTCTTTGGACCCCGCATTCCCGGAGGCGTGAAATGCCCTACAGGATAGACAAGATCGACCCATCCAAGACGGCCATGATCGTCGTCGACATGCAGAACGATTTCGTGGCTGAGCGCGCCGCGTTGCAGTCCAAGCAGGCGCTCGCAATGGCCGACGAACTGGCCAAAAC
>JALZIX010000375.1 GCA_030860025.1 Actinomycetota bacterium | reverse complement strand
GGAGGCCGACGCCGCCTACGCGCGCGGCGATGTCATTCGCGGCGTGGCCGCCCTCAACCGCTTGCGAGCGTGAGCACGCCAGATCGATACGAACTCGTCCTGACGCCGCCGGCGCAGCGCGCGATCGGCAGCAAGCTCCCTGAGTCGGTCGCCACGGCGGTTATCAACTTCCTGGCTACGTCGTTTCGGGTAAGGATGACGCGCTCGTGCTGATGTTCGACGCGGTCGACCACCTCACTGAGATGGTCACGAACGGCACGGAAGCCACTTCCGGGCGTTTGTGGTCCCTGGGGCTCGGGTAGCTGAAAGGGCACTGAACGGCGCGAAACCAGCCCCGACGACCTATCTGCGGGAGACCCAGCATGAAAATCGGCTACTTCCTGTCCAGCGAGGAATACGGACCTGCTGAACTCGTCGACCAGGCCCGCTGGGCGGAGGAGGCAGGGTTCGAATCACTGTGGATCTCCGACCACTTCCACCCCTGGAATGACGAGCAGGGTGAGAGCCCGATGGTGTGGTCGGTCATCGGTGCAGTGAGCCAGGTGTGCTCACTTCCCATTACGACTGCGGTGACGTGCCCGACGATTCGGACGCACCCGGCGATTGTGGCGCATGCGGCGGCCACCAGTGCCGTGATGACCGAGTCCAGATTCATCCTCGGCGTTGGATCCGGCGAGGCGCTCAACGAGCACGTGACGGGCGCCCGGTGGCCCAACATGGGCGTGCGGCTCGAAATGCTCGAGGAAGCCATAGAGGTCATGCGCGAACTCTGGAGCGGTGACTTCGTCGACCATCATGGAAAGCACTACGCGGTGGAGAACGCACGGATCTACACCTTGCCGGAGCAGGACATACCGGTGTACGTCAGCGCATTTGGCCCGAAGGCCGCGGATCTCGCAGGACGCATCGGGGACGGTTTCATCACGACGTCACCCGACAAGGAGATGATCGCAGCCTTTCGTGATGCGGGGGGCGGAGACAAACCCGTTCAGGCCGGCTACAAGGTGTGCTGGGGCAACGACGACGAGAGCTGCATCGAGACTGCGCACCGAATCTGGGGCAATAGCGGACTTCCGGGCGAGCTGTCCCAAGTCCTACCCAGTCCGAAGCACTTCGAGCAGGCGAGCACCCTGGTTACGAAGGAATCGACCCGCGACTCGATCGCGTACGGAAACGACGTGGATCGACACGTCGATGCGTTCCGTCCCTTCGCCGAGGCCGGCATCGACGTGATCCACATCTCTCAGATGGGTGGACGCGAGGCCAAGACCAGTGCTGAAGGTTTCTTCGAGTTCTACCGCGACAAGGTGCTGCCCCGGCTGCGAGAACTCAACCCCTGATCATCTCCAGCCCGACCGCAATCCCGTCGTGGCGCACCGGCCGGCCCAAAACTGACCCGTACACTCCAGGGCGTGGCTCGTGGTGACGGACGACTGACCCACGAACTCGACCCCGCCAGCCCCTCCCCGCAGGATGCCTGCGGTGTGTTCGGGGTGTGGGCGCCTGGCGAGGAAGTCGCCAAGCTCACCTACTTCGGGCTGTACGCATTGCAGCACCGAGGCCAGGAAGCCGCCGGGATAGCGGTCAGCGACGGTTCCTCGGTCGTCGTCTACAAGGACCTGGGGCTGGTCGCCCAGGTCTTCGACGAGCCAACCCTGGCCAGCCTGCGCGGACATCTCGCGGTGGGGCACACGAGGTACTCCACAACCGGTGCCTCCACCTGGGAGAACGCCCAGCCGACCTTCCGTACGAGCGCAGCTGGCTCCGGAATTGCCTTGTGCCACAACGGTAATCTCGTCAACACAGCAGAGCTGGCGGCGCAAGCCGCGAACGCCGGGATACCAGGTGCCTTTCCGACCTCCAGCGACACCGACCTGATCACGGCACTGCTAGCCGCTCGCCCCGACGTGACGATCGAGCAGGCGGCGATGGAGATCCTGCCGACACTGCGCGGCGCGTTCAGCCTCGTCTTCATGGATGAGACGACCCTGTACGCGGCCCGTGACCCGCAGGGCGTCCGGCCGTTGGTGCTCGGCCGCCTGGAACGTGGCTGGGTCGTCGCCAGCGAGACCGCAGCGCTGGACATCGTCGGGGCCTCCTACGTACGCGAGATCGAGCCCGGCGAACTGATCGCGATCGACAGCGAGGGCCTGCGCTCGGAACACTTCGCGACGGCCAAGCCCAAGGGCTGCGTGTTCGAGTTCGTCTACCTTGCCCGGCCGGACACCACGATCAGCGGCCGCACCGTGCATGCCACCCGCGTCGAGGTCGGCCGCCGGTTGGCCAAGGAATGGCCGGTCGATGCGGACCTGGTCATCCCCGTCCCCGAGTCCGGCACCCCGGCAGCCGTCGGGTACGCCGAGGCCTCCGGCATCCCGTACGGCATGGGGTTGGTCAAGAACTCCTACGTCGGTCGTACGTTCATCCAGCCAAGCCAGACGATCCGGCAACTCGGCATCCGCCTCAAGCTCAACCCACTACGCGAAGTCATCCGGGGCAAGCGCCTCATCGTCGTCGACGACTCGATCGTGCGCGGTAACACCCAGCGAGCGCTCGTCCGCATGTTGCGTGAGGCCGGCGCGATCGAGGTGCACGTACGGATCGCCTCGCCGCCGGTGAAGTGGCCCTGCTTCTATGGCATCGACTTCGCGAGCAAGGCGGAACTCGTAGCCAACGGGCTGGAGGTCGACGGCATCCGTGCTTCGATCAACGCCGACTCGTTGGGCTATATCTCCCTCGACGGTCTGGTTGCGGCCACCGAGCAGCCGACCAACCGACTGTGCACTGCCTGTTTCACCGGCCACTACCCCATCGAGTTCCCCGCCAGCGCAACCATCGGCAAGCACATGCTCGAGGGAGTGGAGTTGGGTCTCACGCCGCTGCCCGACCCGAGGACGGCCCTCACGGTCGGCATCGGCGCGCAGGACGCCCTGACTCGACCGTGACCTCAGTCCCACGTGAAAGCCGGGTCGCCTCCGCCGCGGACGCACAGCCGAACGGACTCTCCTACGCCGCGGCCGGCGTCGACATCGATGCCGGCGAGCGAGCGGTGCAGCTCATGCGAGCGGCGGTCGACAAGACCCGCCGACCCGAGGTGGTCGGTGGCCTAGGCGGATTTGCCGGCTTGTTCGAACTCGACGTGACCCGCTACCGCCGCCCGCTGCTTGCCTCCTCCACCGACGGGGTCGGTACGAAACTCGCGATCGCCCAGGCCCTGGACCGGCATGACACGATCGGGATCGATCTCATCGCGATGGTGGTGGACGATCTGGTGGTCTGCGGGGCCGAGCCGCTGTTCGTGTCCGACTACATCGCGTGCGGCCGCGTCGTGCCCGAGCGGATCGCCGACATCGTGTCCGGGATCGCGGCGGGCTGCGTCCAGGCGGGTGCCGCGTTGGTCGGCGGCGAGACCGCAGAACATGCCGACCTCATGCGCCCGGAGGAGTACGACGTCGCCGCGACCGCCGTCGGGATCGTCGAGTCCGATGCGGTTCTCGGGCCGGAGCGGGTCCGCGTTGGCGATGTCGTGCTGGCGATGGGCGCGTCAGGTCTGCACTCCAACGGGTACGTCCTGGCCCGCCGCGTCCTCCTGCAGCACGCCGGGCTGGACCTCAACGATCGACTGCCCCAGGCGGACGAAACGGGACCGACGCTCGGCGAACTGCTGCTCACACCCACTCGCATCTACGCACTCGATTGCCTGGCACTCGTGGCCGGCGCCGACGTACACGCCTTCGCCCACATCACCGGTGGGGGACTGGCCGGCAACCTCGCGCGCGTGATGCCGACGGGACTGCTTGCATTCCTTGACCGCTCGACCTGGGCCTTGCCGGAGTTGGTGTCGACCATCGGCCGCTTGGGTCAGGTCCCGCTTCCCGAGCTCGAGCGCACCTTCAACTGTGGGGTCGGCATGGTCGCGGTTATACCGGCGGCGGCCGTCTCGGATGCGCTCAGCCTGCTGGCCCAGCGCAGTCTCCCAGCGTGGATCGCCGGGACTGTCGAGCAACGGGCCGACGAAGGGGAAGGCCCGTCGGCACAGCTGACCGGGACCTACCAATACCCCGCCAGACGAAGCTGAGGACACCTCCGGTACGGAGATGCCCTCAGGCTTGTTGAGTCGGGCCTGTGTCTAGCGGGCGTTAGCCCACTTGTCCTCGTCCGGGTCGGCGTACCCAACCCAGTCGTCAGTCTCGTCATCGGCCTGGCCGGTATCCGACGAACTGTCGGCGGGCCGCACAGGAACAGAGGACAATTCGCGCTGCAGGCGCTCGAGATCGGTGTTCGGAGAACTGTATTTCAAGTCCCGAGCGACCCGAGTCTGCTTGGCTTTGGCACGGCCGCGCCCCATGGCTCGACCCCCTCGTACAGGAATGCGGGTCCGAGACGGCCCCGATGGGTGTATGTCAGAAC
>JALZIX010000320.1 GCA_030860025.1 Actinomycetota bacterium | reverse complement strand
GCTCGGGTGCCGTCGTCGTACACCTTCCCGACGTCATCCAGTATGACTTTGGCCACTCGGTTGCCCCTTCCACGGGATATGTCCTCGTGCAACCTAGCGGTGTTCGCGCCCGATACCCGGCCGGGGCCCAGTCGTAATGAACGCGTTACTTTTCGCCGCTAGGGCCGACGGCGGAGGACGGCTCTGAGCTTCCGGAGCCGTTCCGCCATTCCGGCCTCGGCGCCGTGCTCGGTGGGCCGGTAGTAGTCCTTCCGGTCCACCGCGTCGGGGGCGTACTGCTGCGCAACGACACCCTGCGGATCGTCGTGGGCGTACGAGTAACCCTGCCCGTGTCCCAGCTTGGCGGCCCCGGAATAGCTCGCGTCGCGCAGATGGAAGGGGACCGGCCCGGCAAGTCCCTTGTGGATGTCCTCGATGGCTTCCGAGATCGCCGCATAGGAGGCATTGGACTTGGGGGCAGTCGCCAGGTGCACTACCGCCTGCGCGAGCGGAATCCGGCCCTCGGGCATGCCGATGAACGACACGGCGGTGTAGGCGGCGACGGCGAGCGGAAGCGCGGTCGGGTCCGCCATGCCGATGTCCTCGCTGGCGCTGATCACCAGTCGACGGGCGATGAATCGGGGATCCTCCCCCGCCTCCACCATGCGGGCCAGGTAATGCAGGGCAGCGTCCACGTCGCTTCCTCGGATCGACTTGATCAGGGCGCTCGCGACGTCGTAGTGCTGGTCCCCGTCCCGGTCGTACCGGACCGCCGCCTGCGTCACAGCCCGTTCCATGACGGGCAACGTGATCTCGGAAAGGCCCTCGTCCCGGGCCGCGTTGGCCGCAGCCTCCAAGGTGCTCAACGCCCGGCGGGCGTCACCGCCGCCGATTCGTACCGCATGGTCTTCCGCGTCGGCCGCCATGGTGATGGCCCCGCCGTACCCACGGGGATCGGTGAGCGCGCGGCGTAGCAAGGTACGCACGTCGTGATCGCCAAGGGGTTCCAAGGTCAGCACGATCGACCGGGACAGAAGCGGGCTGACGATCGAGAAGTACGGGTTTTCGGTCGTGGCCGCGATGAGGCTGACCACCCTGTTCTCCACGGCCGACAGCAGCGAATCCTGCTGGGTCTTGGAGAACCGGTGCACCTCGTCGATGAACAGCACCGTCCGGCGACCGGTCAGGCCTAGCTCCCTCGTTGCGGTCTCGATGACCGCGCGGACCTCCTTGACTCCTGAGTTGAGGGCCGACAGCTGCACGAAGGTTCGTTTCGTGGCCAGCGAGACCACATGCGCCAGGGTCGTCTTCCCGGTCCCCGGCGGCCCGTACAGGATCACCGACATACCCTCGTCGGCATCGACCAGGCGCCGCAACGGCCGTCCCGGACCGAGGACAGCCTCCTGGCCGACCACCTCGTCGAGTGCCCGCGGGCGCATCCGAACCGCCAGCGGGGCCGCCGCGGCGGCATTCTGGGCCGCTGCTTCGTCGAACAGACTGGCCGGCTCGGTCACGGTGACATTCCGTGCTCCGCACGGCCGGGCCCTGCGCGCAGACGTTCCGCCTCATGCGCTGCGCGCACCGGACGGTCCGCTCCTCCCTCGCTGGCGCTCGGTCGATGCTCCCGTCCTCTCGGCGAAGCTCGTCCCTCGCTGCGATGCTCGGTCACGGCGTCCGAGGGTACGTGAGCCGCCGCCCGCAGCCGCAGACAGAATGGGCGGGGGACACAATGTCACCAGCCGCGGGGGCGTCAAGCCTTGTCGATGTCCATGTAGTCGGAAGGGGGTCAGCCCTGAGTAGCTCGCCGCCGCCGGCTCCCCCGCCGGGATACGGCCAGACCCCGAAGCGAAAGGGTGGCCGACATTCCTCCGAGGGGCGCTCCGGCGACACGCAGATGATCCAGCTGCCGACGGTCACGCCCGCTCCGGTCACCGCACGACCTGGGCATTCGGCACCTGCGCCGCCTCGGCCCGCGCCGCCGCCGGCCCAATTCGGGCCGCCCACAGCGGCACCGGAGGCCATCGGAAAGCAAGCGCCGCAGCGGCGGCCTGGCCGATTCCGCTCCAAGGTCCACATCTCTGAGCAGGAAAGCCGCGATCGGGATCGGCTCGTCATCCCGCTGCGCAGCCCGCGGCGGATCGCCGTTGTCGCCCTCAAGGGCGGGGTGGGTAAGACCACGCTGTCAGTACTGCTGGCCGGCATCTACTCCCAGCATCGCCGCGAGCCGGTGTTGCTGCTCGATGCAGACCCCACGTTCGGCTCGCTGCTGCTGCGCAGCGGTGTTGCTCCTACGCACAGTGCTCGAGATCTCGCGGGCCGCGGTGACCCCGGCGAGCTGGACGTTCTACTGCCCTACCTGGCCATGTCCGGTTTCGGCACGTTCGTGCTGCCAAGTGGTCTGGACCCTGGGGAGAGCGCGCGCTTCGACGAGGGCACGTTCGTCGCGACCATGGACGTCGTCCATCGCCATTTCCCGGTGACCGTGATCGATTGCGGCGCTGGTCTCAGTGGCGGGTTGATGACTCAGCTGCTGGGTGGGGCACATACGCTCGTATTTGCGACTTCGCCCAGCGTCGACGGGCTCACTGCCACCTACGCGGGCCTGCGCTGGATCGCCGAACGCGGCTTCGCACCGCTGGTGGCCAACAGCTTCGTCGTCGTCACCGCCGTGCGACACCGCGGTGGACAGGTGGATCTGGCCGCGGCAGCGCGGCGCTTCGATGGGCTCTGTCGTGGCCTCCTGAGCGTCCCCGATGATCCGCACCTCAGGGCGGGGGCGCGGATCGATCAGGCCGCCCTAGCGGATCGGACCCGGGCGGCGATGACCCATCTGGCCGCTGAGGTTCTGGAGGCGGCTCAGCGCATCGGCTGATCGACTCGCGGGTACGACTGCCGTCAGCGGTCGCGGAGGACCTCGCCCAGCGCTCCCAAAATCAGCGTGACGATGTCTGGCCGGGCGTTGTAGCCCATGAGGCCGATCCGCCACACCGTCCCCGCGAACTCCCCCGCCCCGGCACCGACCTCGATGTTGTAGCGCGCCAGTAACTCGGCTCTGACCTTGGCGGAGTCCACTCCCTCTGGTACGCACACCGTGGTGAGCTCGGGCAGCCGATGCCCCTCCGCCGCGAAAAGTTTCAGGCCCATCGCCTGTAAGCCGGACTGAAGTGCTGAGCCCACTTCTGCATGGCGGGCGAGAACCGAGTCCAAGCCCTCCTCGAGGACCCGGCCCAGACCCGCATGCAGCGAAGCGACCATCGCGGTCGGTGCGGTGTGGTGGTAGGTCCGACCGCCCCCGCCGCTCGCCTCTCCGGCGTAGCCACCCAACATGCCGAGGTCGAGGTACCAGGATTGCGGCCGTTCGATCCGTCGTGCCCAGGCGCGCTCATTGATGGTGAACGGCGACAGGCCCGGGGCGACACCGATGCACTTCTGGGTGCCGGAGTAGGCAAGGTCGATGCCCCAGTCGTCCACGGCCAACTCGATGCCGGCCAGAGAGGTCACGCAGTCGGCGAGGAACAGCGCGTCACCCTTTCCGGCCGCGATCGCGGCCACGTCGTTGCGAATGCCGGTCGAGGTCTCGGCGTGCACAGCGGCAATCAGCTTCGGTGCGGGGTGTGCGGACAGCACCGCGTCGACGTCGAGGGGTTGCCCCCACGGCGCATCGACGCGGACTACTTCGGCACCGCAGCGCGCGGCGACGTCACACATCCGCACGCCGAACAGTCCATTGACGCCGACAACGACGAGGTCGCCAGGCCCAACCGTGTTGACGAAGGCTGCCTCCATGCCGGCGCTTCCGGTCGCCGACAGGGGCAAGGTACGGCGGTTCTCGGTTCGGTACACCCTCCGCAGGCGCTCGCAGGTCTCGTCGAGCAGGGCCAGGAAGACGGGGTCCAAGTGACCCAAGAGCGGCTGGGCCAACGCGGCTGTCGCCTCGGGGTAGGGATTGGTCGGACCCGGTCCCAGCAACGTACGAGCGACGACAGCCATGGCGCCGACGATAGAGCGCCCGATTACACCGAGTGAAGGACGCCTTGCACCGAACCTATTGGCAGAGGGCGTCCTTCACTCGGAAGGTACGGCGTCGACGCCGGCCTCCTTGCGCTGTTGGGCCGTGATCGGAGCCGGCGCACCCGTGAGCGGGTCGTAGCCACCCCCCGACTTGGGGAAGGCGATCACCTCGCGGATCGAATCCTCACCCGCTAGCAATGCGCACACGCGGTCCCATCCGATGGCGATCCCGCCGTGCGGCGGCGCGCCGTAGGCGAATGCGTCGAGGAGAAAGCCGAACTTCTCCTGCGCCTCCTCACTCGAGAGGCCCATGGTCGCGAAGACCCGCTCCTGGATGTCGCGACGATGAATCCGGATCGAGCCCCCGCCGATCTCGTTGCCGTTGCAGACGATGTCGTAGGCGTAGGCCAGGGCTTGCTCTGGGTCGCTGTCGAAGGTGTCCATGAACTCGGGTTTGGGCGCGGTGAATGCGTGGTGCACCGCCGTCCAGGTACCGCCTCCGACGGCCACGTCGCCGGCGGCCCTGGCCTGAGCCGAAGGCTCGAACAGCGGCGAGTCGACCACCCATACAAAGGACCACCGGGCCACGTCGATCAGCCCACCCCGGCGGCCGATCTCGAGCCGTACCGCTCCCAGGAGTGACCGGGCAGCCGACGGTTCTCCGGCGGCGAAGAAGACGCAGTCACCCGGCGAGGCACCTACCTGTGCGGGCAATCCCGCGCGCTCGGAGTCCGAAAGGTTCTTGGCCACCGGGCCGGACAATTCACCTTCGCCGCCGATGAGCACGTAGGCGAGGCCCTTGTGCCCGTGCTGGCGGGCGAAGTCCTGCCAGGCGTCCAGCGTGCGCCGCGGCTGGTCGGCTCCGCCAGGCATGACAACGGCTCCGACATAGGGCGCCTGGAAGACCCGGAAGCTGGTGTCCCCGAAGTACTCAGTGCAGTCGATGAGTTCGCAGTCGAAGCGAAGGTCTGGCTTGTCCGACCCGTACCGTGACATCGCCTCGGCATAGGTGATCCGTGGAACGGGCCTGGGAATGGAATAGTCGATCAGCGACCACAGGGCTGTGAGGATTTCCTCGGTAAGCGCGATGACGTCGTCCTGGTCGGCGAAGCTCATCTCGAGGTCCAGTTGGGTGAACTCCGGCTGACGGTCGGCCCGGAAGTCCTCGTCGCGGTAGCAGCGGGCGATCTGGTAGTAGCGCTCCATCCCGGCGACCATGAGCAGCTGCTTGAACAATTGTGGGGACTGTGGGAGGGCGTACCAGCACCCGGGGGCCAATCGAGCCGGCACCAGGAAGTCCCGCGCCCCTTCAGGTGTCGAGCGGGTCAGCGTCGGGGTCTCGATCTCGATGAACTTGTGTGCGTGCAATACGGCCCGCGCCATCCGGTTCACCTCGCTGCGCAACCGCAAGTCCGCGGCCGGGCGGCTTCTACGCAGATCGAGGTAGCGGTGCTTGAGTCGCACCTCCTCCCCGATCTCCACGTGGTCGTCGATCTGGAACGGCAGTGGTGCAGATTCCGCCAGCACCTCGACCTCGGTCGCGATGACCTCGATCTCACCCGTGGGTAGCGCTGGATTCTCGTTTCCTACCGGCCGCAAAGCGACCTCTCCTACGACACGCAGGCAGTACTCGTTGCGCAGACCATGTGCGACTGCCTCGTCTCGTACGACGACCTGCACCACACCGGAGGCGTCACGCAGATCGAGGAAGGCCACCCCGCCGTGATCGCGCCGACGACCGATCCACCCGGCAAGGGTGACGGTCTGTCCCGCCTCGGAGCGGCGTAGGTCGCCACCTGCGTGGGTACGAATCACAGCGTCCCTCTACTCGGTGGCCATCGGGGTGGTGACGATTTCAGGGGTCAGGTCTATCTCAGGTGGCAACCACGTATCGGGGTCGGCCGGGACCTGGTCGCCGCTGCGAATGTCTTTGACCTCGTGTCCAGCATCCGCTCCGCTGGCTGGGAACCAGACGTACGGGATGCCGCGCCGTTGCGCGAACCGGATCTGCTTGCCGTATTTCTCCGCCGAGGGAACCACCTCAGAGGCTACGCCACGCGCTCGAAGCGTTTGGGCGACAATCGTACTCACGTCACGGGAGTTCCCGTCGATCATCGCGACGAGCACGGCCGAGGGGACACTTCGCGAGGGCGTGAGCGTCCCGTCGGTGAACAGCGGAACCAGCAGGCGCGACAGACCCAAGGAGATGCCGACGCCGGGGTAGGACGTACGTCCATCAGTGGCCAGGGAGTCATAGCGCCCACCCGAGCAGATCGAGCCAAGAGCTTCCCAACCGGTCAGCCGCGTCTCGAAGACCGTTCCGGTGTAGTAGTCCAAGCCGCGGGCGACCCTGAGATCTGCCTCCACGGTGACCTGGTCCCCCGAGATGCCAGCGCAGCCATCGATGACCTCAGCGAGTTCGCTCATGCCCTTATCGAGGAGTTCGTCCCGAACACCGAGGGCGCGCACCTCATCCACGAACGAGGTGTCGATGGTCCGGATTCCGGCCAGCGCCAGACAGGCTCGGCTCTGCTTGCTCGACATTCCGGCCCCCGTCCGCAACAGCTCGTCGACTCTGTGGGCTGGGAGCTTGTCCAGCTTGTCGATTGCTTGCATCGCTGCCGGCGGATCGGTCGCGCCGATGCCTAGCAGGAAGCCCTGCAGCAGTTTCCGGTTGTTGATCTGCATCCGAAAGGGTCCGACCGGCAGCGCGGCCAGCGCCTCGGCCATGACGCGGGCCACTTCTATGTCGTGATGGAAGGGCAACCCGTCCTTGGCCACGATGTCGATGTCTGCTTGCGTGAACTCGCGATATCGACCGGACTGTGGCCGTTCCCCTCGCCACACCTTCTGGATCTGGTATCGGCGGAACGGGAATTGGAGCCTGCCCGCGTTCTCGAGTACATACCGGGCGAACGGGACGGTCAGATCGAAGTGCAGCCCGAGGCCGGTCTCCGAGTGGGGGCCGTCCGCGTCGGCCAGTCGGCGGACGGCATAGATCTCCTTGTCGATCTCCACACCGCCGGTCAGCCGTTCGATCGGCTCGACGGCTCGCGTCTCGATGGGCGCGAAGCCGTGCAACTCGAACGTCCGCCGCAGGCCGTCCACGATCTTCGCTTCGACCATGCGTTGCCCGGGCAAGAGCTCCGGGAAGCCGGACAGCGGCGCGGGGACGGAATTGGCCATCACAGGCTCCGGCGGGGAGCAGCAGGCTCGTCGCTGAGGTTCTGCAGATACGGATTACTCCGCCGCTCCGCACCGATGGTGGTGGTCGGACCGTGCCCGGGCAGGACCACTGTCGTGTCGTCCAGGGGGAGCACGACCCGCGCGAGCGATGCGGTCATCTGGCTCATCGAGCCGCCCGGCAGGTCGACCCGTCCGATCGAACCGGCGAAGAGCAGATCGCCGCTGATCAGGCCAGGAGCCGCATCGAGCGTTACCTCGAAAGCCGTCGAGCCGAGCGTGTGGCCGGGTGCGTGCCGCGGGGTGAGTCGGACTCCGGCAAGGTCCAGATCGGTCCCCTCAGTGAGAAGAAGGACGTCATCTGGTTCCGGGACGGGCATTCCGGCCAGAAACGGGGCCAGCGCCGGGCCGTGCCAGGTGATCGGGTCAGCCAGCATCGGCCCGTCCTGCGGGTGGATGTAGGCCGCGATGCCGTACCCCGAGCACACCGGAACCACGGAGAAGGTGTGATCGAGGTGCCCGTGGGTGAGCACCACCGCCACCGGCTTGAGTTGATACTCGGACACGACATCGTGCAACGGCGAGACTGCGTCCAAGCCGGGGTCGATGACGACGCACTCGGCACCCCGGGCGGAGGCCAGGACGTAACAATTCGTCCCGAACACCCCTGCAGGAAAACCGACGACCAACACGGAAGCAGGCTACCCAGGCCGGTTTGGCACAGCTCACAAATGCTTCACGCGACCGTTGCGTAGACTTCGCCGTCGGTCCTCCGTGGCCGGCCGTACAGCCGGAAAAGCGGTGGCAGGTGCCTGGCTCAGGTGCGCCGCCCCGGATCCGCTCGAACTCCGGTATCGGCCCCGCACGCGTACGAAACGATGACTTCGACAGGAGTACGACATTGGCTACGAACAAGCAGCGGCGTGAGGCGGCGCGGCGGCAGTTGCAGCGGCAGCTGGAGCGCCGTGCCGAGGAGGCGCGCAAGCGTCGCCGCAACCTCCTCGTGGGGGTCGCCGCTTTCACCGTGTTCGTCGTGGTCGGTGGAGTGCTGTGGTTCACCGGCGTTTTCGACGAGCCCGACGCTGACCCCGCCGCCAATACCGAGACCGAAGCCGCAGGTTGTACGTACAGTCCCGCCGATCCGACCACGAATCCCAACCT
This sequence comes from Actinomycetota bacterium, assembly GCA_030860025.1. Classification (GTDB taxonomy): domain Bacteria; phylum Actinomycetota; class Actinomycetes; order Mycobacteriales; family Geodermatophilaceae; genus JACCQS01. Next base: position 34,270 of record JALZIX010000320.1, on the reverse strand, counting down.
CAGAGAGGTCGGCACGCCACCGGCGCCGGAGGACACCACCACCCCGGTCGTGCTGAACGTCGAGAGCACTCAGGGCGCCTTCCAGATGACTCTGGACCCGGTCACGGCGCCATGCGCCACCAACAGCATGAAATACCTCGCCACGGCCGGCTTCTTCAACGGCTCGTCGTGTCACCGCTTGGTCAACAGCGAGGAGTTCGGTGTTCTGCAGTGCGGTGACCCGAGCGGAACCGGCGCCGGCGGCCCGGCCTACAGCTACACCTCCGAGCCAGAAAGCGTGGCGAGCCTCCAGCCCGCACCGGATGGCGCAAGCGCTATTTACCCGCGAGGCAGTGTCGCCATGGCCCAGGGGGGGCAGCCGCCGACTATCGGAAGTCAGTTCTTCATCTGTTTCCAGGACACTCAGCTGCCCCCCGACTACACGTTGGTGGGGAGCATCACGTCAGGCTTGGAAGTGATTGAAGCGGTGGCAGCCGGAGGAAACGACGGCAGCTTCGAGGCCAATCCGGACGGATCTCCCGGACCTGGCGGCGGTGCTCCGCTGATCCCGATCACGTTGACCACTGTCACCGTCCAACCAGCGGCGGCCTGACGGAGTTGCGCCGAGTCGACTGGCATGGCGGCTCGGCGTGGTTCTCAGCGTCGCGGCGCCGGTGGCTTTAGGACAGCTCCCAGCGCAGCGGCTCGCGGGGGTCGTACCGACAGAACGCCCCGGTAGTGATCGATCGGTCGAGATGGCGGCCCAGGTCGGGCACGACCGCCTGGATCCGCCGGATGGCCTCCCGCACTCGGGCCGTGACCGCTTTGCGGGCACGTTCGCTGGCGTCCGAGCCCAGGCCCCGGTCCCGGCCGGTATGGCCTGTGGCCCGGCGGAGTTCGCCGATCAGCGCGTCGCGTTCGCTCTCCACTCGTGCGAGCCGACCGAGGTCATGGTCCTGCTCGGCCTCGGCGAAGTCCCGATCGAGTTCGATGATTCGGCGTCGGAAATCGGCCCGAGCGCTCTGGTCGAGGACCGGATTAGCGGCGTCGCGCCCCGGTCGTGCGCCGCCCACGAGGTCGAGGACGTGCACGTCGCGTCCGGGGCGAGCCACCAGCATCGCGAGGTCCTGCAGACCCTTGCTGTCCCGAAGGTGGGCTGATCGGCCGCCGCGGGAGACCCGCCACAGGTCGCCGTCGCGCACCAGGATCGCGGAGGGCGGCTGACCGGCCTCAGCCGTTGACCGGGCGGGGTCGGCGAGTCGGGCCGTGACGCCCAATAGGCCGAGTTCGGCCGCCAGTGCCTGCGCGCGATCCCGATGCCCGAGGGGCTCGTCGGGTCCGAGCAGCCGGGCCAGCTCGGCCCGGGACTCTGCCTCCCACGCCCTGGCCCCGAGCCGTTGGTGGACCTCGACCGCCCGTAGGAGCAGCGCGGTTGCCTCCTCGGTGCGGCCCACGCTCGCGGCGGCCACGCCTGCCCAGTGTGCGTGGCTGCCCATGAAACAGACGACCGCGCCATTGACCCCGCACGCGTCGGCCAGTGGCGCGAGCTCGGCCAGCAACATCTCACTGAGCTCGACCTCCCCCAGCCGGGCGGCTGCCGCTGTCAGTCCGCCGACGAACACTGACCAGAGGTAGCTGCGGTCCTCGCGCCAAGCGTCGAGCTCCAGCACTGTATCGAGGTGTCGTCGGGCAGCGTCGAGATCGCCGCCTTCGGCGCAGAGACCGGCAGCCACCGCATGAGCGTGCGAGGGCACGCCGACCCACCAAGCCACGGCCTGCTCGGCTGTAGCAGCCAGTCCTGCGGGGTCGCCGCGAGCCCGGGCGAGTTCGAGCTGCTGGGACATTCGGACGTTGCCGGCGTCCGGTTCGCCGATCTGCTCGCCCAGTTCGGCGGCATCCAGCACCAGGCGTTCGGCCTCGTCGAGCGACCCGTCCAGCAGGGCCAGTGCGGCCCGTCGGGTTCGGGCGAGATAGTCGTGGCGCGGCTGGCCGAACCCGTCCTCGAGATCCAGGAAGGCCGCGAGTTCACGCCGGAACGACGGTGATCCGACCTCCAGAAGTGCGTTGGCAGTCAGCAGCACACCCTCGCTCAGCCGTTCGTCGTCGCCGCTGCGCTCGGCCAACGCGACGATCTCGCGGGCCAATTCGATCCGCTCGGCAGCGGTGCCGGGAGTCCACAGCACGTCGTGTCGGGCGAGCAGGCAGCCAGCCAGCGTGGCCGGGTCGTCGAGGCCGCGAGCGATGGTCAAGGCGTGCTCGCTCAGCGGACGCGCCCGCGCGCGGTCGCGCGGGACGGAATGGTGCAGTTCGCGGGCAAGGCTCGCGCTTACCTGCGCCTCGTGCACGGCCGATCGGCCCTCGACGGCGCGTCGGGCCTCGTCCAGCAGCGCGATCATCTCGGCCCTGGGCATGGCGAACCGCGCGCCTAGTCGGGGCAAGGCGAGGGCCACCGTTGCTAGCCGCTCGGGATCCTCGATTCGAGAAGCGACAGCGTGCGCCTCGCGCAGGAGCTGCCGCGCTCCGTCGGGGTCACCGGAGCGGCTCTCGGCGTCCGCCTGGCCGACCAGGAGATCGACCAGGAGAGCCCCGGGAACCGGGACTCCGGCGTCATCGAGAGAACGACGGACCCTGGCCAGCTGCGCGGCGGCCTCCGCGAAGGCCAGTCGACCCCGGTCCGCGGCCGCCGCGGCCTGTGCCCAGCGAATCGCCCGAGCCGGACCGTCCACGGCGGCAGCGGCCGCGAACTGCCGCGCAACCTCGCCGGCGAACACATTCCCTCCCCGATCGTGTCGCCGCTCCAACGCTGTACCGACCTGCTGGTGCAGCGCCATCCGCTCGGCGGTGGCCAGACCCGCATAGACCGTCTCGCGGTAGAGGTCATGGGCGAACCGGACCCGGACGCCGCCCTCGACGCCAAGGATGATTCCGGCCCGGATCGCCTCGTCCAACCGAACCGCCACGGCGGTTGGACTCAGCTCGAGCACATCGGCCAGCACGTCGGGACGGATGTCGTTGCCGGCCACCGACGCGACGGTCAGCAACTGCCGAGTCTCTACCGAGACCCGGGCGATCCGCCCAGCGATCAGCTCGTGCGCGGCCTCCGGGACCGTAGGTGCTCCAATGGTCACGGGTTCGTGCGCGATGGCATGGCACAGTTCGCGGACCAGGAACGGATGGCCGCCGGTTCGTCGGTGCAGGTCTGGCCCCCAGAGTTCGGCAGCCCGATCTCCGGCGCTCCGGGCCACGAATTCCTGCACCTCTGTCGACGAAAGGCCATGCAGCCGGACGTGGGTAGCCCGCACCCCCAGGCCGGCGAGCACTTTCGCGGACTCAGCCGAGAGCTCGTCGTGCCGGTAGGCCGCCAGGATGAGCAGGGTGCCCGGCGGGTGCCGGCTGACGATGAATTCGAGCAGCGACAAGGACGAGAGGTCGGCCCACTGCAGATCGTCGAGGAGGACGACCAGCGGCCGGTCGCGGGCGACCCGCTCGAGGAACTGGCCGACCGCGTCGAACAGCGCGAAGCGGGCGCGATCAGTGTCGTCGGGCTCGGTCGCCGGCGAGCTCCCAGCTGGAGAGGTCTCCGGTACCAGCCGGGCCAAGGCGGCCCGCGCTACAGCATCCGCCGCAGCGAGGGCATCGGGCTCGGTTTGCGGCAAGAGGTCACGCAGAACCTGGACCCAGGGCCAATAACCCGGCGCCCGATCGGCGTCCCAACACGTACCCCAGGCGGCAACGCCGTCGGCATTGTGCTTCAGTACATCGCGGACTGACTCCATGAGCAGCGAGGTCTTCCCGATCCCGGCCTCGCCGCTGACCATGACCAGCCGTACTCGCGTCCGGTCGTCGTGCAGGGCGGCCTGGATCCGTTTTCTGGCAGCGGCGCGTCCGACGAATCCGCCGAGTTCCGGTTCAGGCCCACCCACGCGGCGGATTGTCCATCGTGAACCGGCCGCACGGACCCGAATGCCTCGCCTATCGCTAGGCGAATTCTGGCGAGCTGGACCGAAACCTGGCGCAGAGGTCGGTGACTGCACCATCCACCAACGAACAGGAGACAGTCAGATGACCGCAGTATTCGACCCGATGCAGTACAAGAGCACGACTCGCCAGCAATGGGAGGAAGCAGCTGAGGCATGGCACCGCTGGGGACCTGAACTGGAGTCCTGGTTGGGTGCGGCCACCAAGCAGATGCTGGACGACGCCGGGATCACCGAGGGCAGCAGGGTATTGGACGTCGCGGCCGGAGCGGGCGGGCAGTCACTTGAAGCGGCTCGGCGGGTTGGTCCGACGGGACGGGTGTTGGCCACCGACATCTCACCCACGATCCTCGCCTATGCCGCCAAGTCCGCAGCCGAAGCCGGCTATCCCACAGTCGAGGTACGCGCGATCGACGGCGAGAACCTCGACGTCGAGGAGGCCTCTTTCGACGCAGTCATCTCCCGGGTCGGCTTGATCTACTTCCCCGATCAGCAGCGCGCCCTGGGCGGAATGCGTCGCGCGTTGCGGACGGGGGGCCGCCTGTCCGCGGTCGTGTATTCGACCGCCGAGCGCAACGCCTTCTTCTCGATCCCGGTTGGAATCATCCGTCGGCGCGCCCAGCTACCCCCACCATTGCCAGGTCAGCCCGGCCCGTTCAGCCTCGGTGCACCGGGAGTCGCCGAGACCGCCTTTACCCGGGCTGGCTTCCACGATGTCAGCGTCGCCGTGGTGCCATCACCGGTTCGCATGGCGACCGCTGCCGAGTGCGTGCGGTTCGAACGCGAGTCGTTCGGGGCGCTGCACCAGATGCTCTCGGTCCTGTCGGCTGCCGAGCGCGAGGAAGCGTGGGCCGAGATCGAACAGGAGCTCGGTCGCTTCGAGACGACCAGCGGCTTCGAGGGTCCCTGCGAGATGCTCGTGGTGGCGGGAACGAAATGACCACGCCCACGCCACGTGCGGTAGGGATTGAGAAGGTCACGGTGGCAGCTGTGCAGGCCGCGCCGGTCTTCCTCGACCGAGACGCCACCATCGACAAGTCCTGCAGGTTGATTGCGGAGGCGGCCGGCGCCGGGGCGGGCCTGATCGTGTTTCCCGAGGCATTCGTGCCCGGCTATCCGGACTGGGTGTGGCGTACCACGCCCTGGGATGACGGCCCCTGGTACGACCGCTTCCTCGACCAGGCAGTGACACTCCCCTCCGAGGCCACCGAGCGGCTCGGGAAAGCCGCGCGCGACGCCGGTGCGTGGGTGGCAATGGGCATCAACGAACTGGATTCCGCAAGTCGAACCGTGTTCAACACCCTGGTCTACATCGGACCCGACGGCGCGATCGCCGGACGACACCGCAAGCTGATTCCGACCGGCGGTGAGCGGACGGTCTGGGGCTGCGGCGACGGTTCCACGCTCACGGTCCTCGACACAGCGTTCGGCCGGCTGGGCGGGTTGCTGTGCTGGGAGAACTACATGCCGTTGGCGCGTGCTGCCATGTACGCCCAGCGGGTGGATGTCTATGTCGCCCCGACCTGGGACAACGCCGACACATGGGTAGCCACACTGCGGCACATCGCCAAGGAAGGCCGGGTGTTCGTGATCGGGACCAACTCCTGCCTGCAGAGCAGCGACGTTCCGGCCGGACTGCCCAGACGCGATGACCTCTACCCGGACGGCTCGTGGCTATCGAAGGGCAACACCACGATCGTCGGGCCTGACGGTGAGATCATCGCCGGGCCGCTGCTCGAGACCGAGGGGATCCTCTACGCCGAGATCGACGCCCACCGCGCTCATCAGTCGCGCCGGGAATTCGACCCGGTCGGACACTATGCCAGGCCCGACGTCTTCCAACTCGACGTCGACGTCCGAGCCAGGCTGAGCGCCACCTTCCGCCGTCCGGCGCAGAGACCGGACAACCCGGGCTTTGATCAGGCGGTGACGCGGTAGACGTCGTAGACGCCGTCGACGCCGCGCACGGTACGCAGCAGATGCCCGAGGTGCTTGGGGTCGCCCAACTCGAATGCGAAGCGGCTGACCGCAACTCGGTCACGTGTTGTCTGCACCGAGGCGGAGACGATGTTCACGCTCTCGTCGGACAACGCTCGGGTGATGTCGGAGAGCAACCGGTGTCGGTCGAGGGCCTCCACCTGGATAGCGACGAGGAAGATCGCACCGGGCTGGGATGCCCACTCGACCTCGACCAGACGCTCGGATCTCGTCTTCAGATCAGCGGCGTTCGTGCAGTCGCGGCGGTGGACCGACACGGGTCCGCCGCGGGTGAGGAATCCCAGGATGTCGTCGCCGGGGACCGGCGTGCAACAGCGGGCCAGCTTGACCCAGACATCGGTGACGCCGCGCACGACGACGCCGGTCTCACCCGATGTCGCCCGCCGGATCGGCTTGGTCGGCGTCGTGGTCTCGGCCAGTTCATCGACGGTGCCTTCGGCGCCGCCCATGCTGGCGACCAGCTTGTCGACAATGGACTGCGCGGAGACGTTTCGCTCCCCGACTGCGGCATACAGCGCGCTGACGTCGGCGTAGTGGAGATCCTTGGCCAGCGTCGACAGCGCCTCACCCCCGAGCAATCGCTGCAGCGGCAGACCACGCTTGCGCATGGCGATGCTCAGCGAATCCTTACCAGCCTCGATGGCCTCTTCCCGTCGCTCGTGGGCGAACCACTGCCGGATCTTGGTCCGCGCCCGAGACGAGCCCACGAACCCGAGCCAGTCCTGGGACGGGCCGGCAGATTCCGACTTGGAGGTGAAGATCTCGACGGTGTCCCCGTTGGACAGCTGGCTCTCCAGTGACACGAGGCTGCCGTTGACCCGGGCACCCACACATCGGTGACCGACTTCGGTGTGTACGGCGTAGGCGAAGTCGACCGGTGTCCCACCCTCGGGCAGGCTGACCACATCCCCCTTGGGCGTGAAGACGAAGACTTCTTGAGGTCCGAGTTCGAAGCGCAGGGATTCGAGGAACTCCCCGGGCTCCTGGTTCTCCCGCTGCCAGTCCAGCAGTTGCCGCAGCCAGAGCATCTCGTCGTTGCTCTTGGCCGGCGCGCCGCCCTTGGTCTCCTTGTACTTCCAGTGCGCCGCAATGCCGTACTCCGCCGTCCGGTGCATGTCTCGGGTACGGATCTGCAGCTCCACCGGCTTGCCCTGTGGCCCGATCACAGTCGTGTGCAGGGACTGGTAGAGGTTGAACTTCGGCATCGCGACGAAGTCCTTGAAGCGGCCCGGGACCGGCTGCCAATAGGCATGGATCACGCCGAGAGCGGCATAGCAGTCCCGAACAGTCTCCACCACGATGCGGATGCCGACGAGATCCCAGATGTCGGTGAAGTCGCGACCGCGCACGATCATCTTCTGGTAGATCGAGTAGTAGTGCTTGGGCCGGCCGGTGACAACCGCCGGGATGTTGGTCGACTTGAGTTGCCCCCGTACCGCCTCCGACACTTCGGCCAGGTAGGTGTCCCTGGACGGCGCGCGATCGGCGACCAGGCGCACGATCTCGTCGTAGCGCTTGGGATAGAGGGTCGCGAAGGCCAGATCCTCCAGTTCCCACTTGATCGTGTTCATTCCCAAGCGGTGCGCCAACGGTGCCAGGATCTCGAGCGTCTCCCGGGCGATGCGCTCCTGCTTGTGCGGCGGCAGGAATCGCAGAGTCCGCATGTTGTGCAGCCGGTCGGCGAGTTTGATGACCAGCACGCGTGGGTCCCGGGACATCGCGATGATCATCTTGCGGATGGTCTCTACCTGGGCCGCGTCCCCGATCTTGACCCGGTCGATCTTGGTGACGCCGTCCACCAGCCGGGCAACGTCTGGCCCGAAGTCATGCGACAGATCTGCCAGTTCGTATCCGGTGTCCTCGACGGTGTCATGGAGGAGGGCGGCGATGAGCGTGGTGGTGTCCATGCCGAGTTCGGCGAGAATCGTGGCAACAGCAAGCGGGTGGGTGATGTAGTCGTCGCCGCTCTTGCGCTTCTGTCCTGCGTGCAACTGCTCGGCGATGTCGTAGGCGCGCTGCAACTCCCGCAGATCTGCCTTGGCATGAGCCTGCCGGTGGCTGGCGACGAGTGGTTCGAGTACGGGCTTGACTCCAGGCGCCCCGCCTCCGGCGATGATTCGCCGAGCCAATCGACTACGGACGCTGCGCTTACCGGTTCCGGTCGAGGTTGTGGAAGCGGTCTCCTCGACTGGCGTGGCGGGAGCCTCTTCGGGTGCTGGGGGGGCTTCGGTGCTCGGCGCGCTCGGTGGGACGACATCGCTGCTCATCGGCCCTCCCTCACACACTGGGCACGGGCGCCCCGTGGCCTAGATAGGACGACCTGTATGCCACTGTAGCCCGCCCCGGGCCCTCTGCCGACCAGCCACGACCTCGGCACGCACCGTGGGCAGATTTATCGCAGCCAGGCCGGATTACGCCCGGCTGCTTGGCTGGGGTCAGCGCTTCTGCTTGTTTGACCCGCCGCGGGCCCGTGTCGCGCGTACCGGCTTCGCGCCCGGACGCGGTGCCAGCCGACTGCCTGCCGATTGCCCCTTATTAGCGGTGACCGCGGACTTGGCTGGCTCGGCGTCACTTTCTGGCGCCGTAGCGGTGCCGGCCTTGGCGGTGCCGGCCTTGGCGGTGCCGGCGGTGGCTCGCGTGCTACGCGGGCGGCTACGTCGCGCGGAGGCGATGATGCCCGTCCTGATGGCAGGTTCGCTCTCCTCGTCCACAGTCTCCTTGGCGTCATCCGGCTCGACCGGCTCGTCGCGATTGGCTCGTGTCGGCGTCCTGGTTGCGACGGCAGCTTCGCCGGACATCGCCTTGCTCGCGTTTCGTTTGACATGGGCTGCCCCGGCGCGCCGGGCATTTACCCGCTTGGCAAGTTTCTGGTACTCGGGTTCGCGTTCCTTGAGGTCGCAGAGCACCGGAACGGCCAGGAAGATCGAGGAGTACACCCCGGCCAGCATGCCGACGAAGAGCACCAGGGCGAGGTCCTGCAACGTTCCCTCACCGATCAGGAACACTCCGGCATAGAGCAAGCCCAGGACCGGCAGCAAGGCGAAGATCGAAGTGTTGATCGACCTCATCAGCACCTGGTTGATCGCTAGGTTCGCCGATTCGGAATAGGTCCGGCGCTGGCTGGCCAGGAGGCCCTTGGCATTCTCGTCCACCTTGTCGAACACAACGACGGTGTCGTAGAGCGAGAAACCGAGGATCGTCAACAGCCCGATCACTGAGGCGGGCGTCACTTCGAAGCCGACGATGGAATAGATCCCGGCGGTGATCACGAGGTCATGGACGAGCGCCACCATGGCGGCGATGGCCATTTTCCATTGGAACCGAATGGCCAGGAAGATGAGTACCAGAACGATGAAGACGAGCAGCCCCTGCAACGCCTTGCTGGTGACATCGCGACCCCAGCTCGCGCTGGTGGTCGAGTTGGTGACATCGGCGGGATCCACACCGACGCTTTCTGCAATGGCCACCGTCACATCGCCGCTCTGATCCTCAGTGAGGTCACCGGTGATGATGACCAGCTGGTTGTCGCCCACCGCCTGCGCGCTGGTCACCTGGGCGCCGGCGTCTTCAACTGCCTGAGTCACCACGTCGAGTTGCTGTTCGGTGCCGGCAGTACGGAAGCGCTCCCCGCCGGCGAACTCGACCCCGAGGTTGAACTGCCGGAAGATCATCGACGCGAGACAGATCACGATCAGTACGGCGGACACCGCGTACCAGAGCTTTCGCTTTCCGATGAAGTCGTAGCCGATCTCACCGAGATACAACCGGATCGGCCAGGGCTTGCGCACTGGCGCGGAGCTGGCCTTGGCCTCTTCGGTCGGCTCGGCGTCCTCGTCGTCGAGAACTGCCAGGTTGGCCGAAGCGGTCTTCTTCACGGCCATCAGCTGCCACTCCTCTTCGTCGAGCTACGGCGCACTGGCGGCCGGCGCGCGGCGGTTGAGCCTCCACCGGCCGTGGCGGCAGCCGCACTCACGCTCGGAGTCTGACCGACCCGTAGTCGGCCGAGTCCCGAGATGCGCGGGGATGAGAAGGTGGGGTTACGGGACAGCAGCGCCACCAGTGGGTGCGTGAAGAGGAACACCACGATGAGGTCGAGCACAGTCGAAATGCCGAGCGTGAAGGCGAAGCCCTTGACCCCGCCGATCGCCAGGACGTACAGCGTGGCGGCGGCCAGGAAGCTGACGGCATCGGCTGACAGGATGGTGCGCCGCGAACTCACCCAGGCGCGAGGAACTGCCGCCCGCATCGAACGGCCGTCGCGCACTTCATCTTTGATGCGCTCGAAAAAGATGATGAAGGAGTCTGCCGTGATGCCGATTGCGACGATGAAGCCGGCGATTCCAGCCAGACTCAGGGTGAAGCCGATCTGCCGTCCGAGGATGACCAGGCACGCGTAGACGATGACAGCGGACAGCACGAGGCTGGCAATCGTGACCAGACCGAGCAGGCGGTAATAGAACATCGCGTAGAAGAACACCAAGAGGATGCCGATACCTCCGGCGATCAAGCCGGCGCGTAACTGATCGGCAGCCAGCAGTCCGGAGACCGTCTCGGCCGTCGATTGGGTGAATGTCAGCGGCAGTGCTCCGTACTTCAGTGAATTGGCGAGGCCGGCTGCCGTTTCCTGGGTGAAGGATCCGCTGACCGTGGTTGTCCCGTTGATGGCGGCGTTGATCACCGGAGCGGAGATGACCCGGCTGTCCAGCGTGAAGGCAACATTGTTTCCGATGTTGGCGGCGGTGTACTCCGCCCAGGTGGCCCGCGCATCGGCCTTGAAGTCAAGCTGCACGGTCCACCCCTGGGTGCCCGACGGATCGAGACCGGAGCTCGCGTCCTCTACCTCGGTGCCGAGAATGATCGCCGGGGCCAGTAGATACTTCGCTGTCCCGTCCGTCGTGCAAGCGGCCACGTAGTCCTCAGGCCGGTCGGCATTGGCCTGCGCGGGGTCAACCTCGGTTGTGCATTCGGTCAACGCCGCGAAGGCCGCCTGCGCCTCCTCCTGGGTAACCGGTGGTCGTTCCGGGTCCGGAGCAGTCGAGGCCCCGGCTGATGTGGTAGCCGGATCGGTCGTGGCCGCCGGATCGGTCGTGGCCGCCGGATCAGTGGTAGCCGATGGGTCACCGGTCGCAGTCGGGCCTTCGCTGGCGCTGGGATCGGCGGAGGTCGTCTCTTCCGCCGCCACCGTGGTCACCGGCTCTGGCCCAGAGACCACCGGACGAAAGAGAAGCTCTGCGGTTGTGCCCAGAGAACGCGCCTGCTCCCCCTCGTCCCCCGGAACCGAGATGACGATGTTGTTGTCGCCTTCGATGACCACCTCGGCCTCGGCGACCCCCAGGCCGTTCACCCGGCGTTCGATGATCTGCCGCGCCGTCTCCATTTCCTCCGGAGTCGGAGCGCTCCCGTCGCGGGTCTGCGCGGTCAACGTCACCGTCGTACCGCCCCGAAGGTCCAGCCCAAGCCGTGGGGTCGCCGAATCGCCGGTGAAGAACACGAGCGCGTACAACGCCGCGATGATCAGAGCGAGGGCGACGAAGTACCCCCGGATCTGCGTCTGCGCACGTGCCACTGCGGGATTTCCCTTCGGTGAGGTCAGATCGATGCCGGCCGCGCGCTCTGCAACCGGTTACCTGATTGGCGCGCCGGCGAACTGAGCTGAGGCTGCCCTCCCGAGCTAGGCGGTCGGGGTGTTGCGCGTGGGGCTGTCCGCGTCGCCGACGGTGTCGTCAGCTGCGTCGCTGTCGTCGTCGTCCTCGAACGTGCTCTCACCGGGGCGCACCTCGAGGACCGCCGCGCGCGCGAAGGTCGCGACCACGCCGGGGGCGATCTCGACGTCCACGGTGTTCTCGTCCAGGCCCGCGACGTCGCCGTGTAGACCACAGGTAAGCATGACGGGAGCGCCGATGCTGAGGGCTGCCTGCAGTTCGGCCTGTCGCGCCAGCATCTTCTTACGCTGCCGGGTCTGCATATAGATGATCACGCCGAACAGCGCGAGGAACGGAAGGAACAGCACTAGATCGCCCACAGGGTCTGATTCGCCTCTTTCTCACTGGTTCGGTCAGGGTCCGGATGTGTAGTCCCGGGTGTGTGGTCCGACGCCGCCGAGGCGAACCTCAACGAGGTGAGCGTGCCCATGGTGGCGAGCGCTACATCGACCGGACACGCTGCATTCTAGGCGTCGAACAGGGAGGGCACGGCAGACGGGGGCGGCAGACCAGTCCCAGCCGCTCCGGGCAGGCTCGGCCGCGGGGTGATTCCGAGGTGCTGCCAAGCGGCGCGGGTGGCGACACGCCCACGTGGGGTACGGATCAGCAGCCCGGCACGGACGAGAAATGGCTCACAGACCTCCTCCACGGTCTGAGCTTCTTCGCCGACCGCTACTGCGAGCGTGGCGATACCGACGGGACCGCCCTCGAAGCGCTGCACCAGGGCGCGCAGCACTGCTTGGTCGAGGCGGTCCAAGCCCAGGTCGTCGACATCGAACAGGGCCAGCCCATCCTTGGCGGTCGCAAGGTCGACGACGCCATCAGCGCGCACTTCGGCGAAGTCGCGAACCCTGCGCAGCAGCCGGTTGGCGATGCGCGGCGTGCCGCGCGAGCGCCCGGCGATTTCGGTCGCTCCGTCTGGGCGAAGGTCCACCCCGAGCAGTCGCGCGCTTCGCTGCAGTACGGCGACGAGCTCGGGCGGCTCGTAGAACTCCATATGGCCGACGAACCCGAACCGGTCCCGCAGCGGACCGGTCAGCAGCCCGGCTCGCGTAGTGGCACCGACCAGAGTGAAGGGCGCGACCTCCAGCGGGATGGCCGTGGCCCCGGGCCCCTTGCCCACCACGACGTCGACCCGGAAATCCTCCATTGCCACATACAGCAGTTCTTCGGCCGGCCGCGCGATGCGATGGATCTCGTCGATGAAGACGATGTCTCCCGGCCCGAGATTCGTCAGCAGCGCGGCGAGATCCCCGGCCCGTTCGATCGCCGGCCCACTGGTGACCCGGAGGACGGCGCCGAGTTCTGCGGCGATGATCATCGCGAGGCTCGTCTTGCCGAGCCCTGGGGGCCCGGACAACAGCACGTGGTCGGGTGGTCGGGCTCGGCGTCGAGCGCTCTCCAGGAGGAGGTCCAACTGTCCGCGGACCTTGGGCTGGCCGATGAACTCATCCAGCCGTCGCGGCCGCAGTGACGTCTCGATGTCCCGATCCTCCGGCGAGGCGTACGGCGACACGGGGTCGCGTTGTGACATGACGTCCTCCGGACGTGCGCGCCCTTCGGGCGCTGTGTTCGCTGCGCTCCTCGCTCGTTCCTCGCTCACAGCCGGTCCAGACTGGACAGAGCCTGCCGCAGCAGTGCCCCGACCTCGACGGTGTCACCGCGCTCGATTCGCTCTTCGGCCTCAGGCGTCACAGCTTGCAGGGCGGCCTCCGCCTCACGCGGGCCCCATCCCAAACCGAGCAACGCCTGCATGAGAGAGCGCCGCCAACCGGTTTCGCCCCCAGGCAGCCCGCCGCCGCCCGTCGAAGCGCCAGAGGTTGGCTCAGGTCCGGTCCCGAGGCGGTCCTTGAGATCGATGAGCAGCCGTTCGGCCCCCTTCTTGCCGATGCCGGGGACCTGGGTCAAAGCGGCGACGTCGCTGCTGGCCACCGCCCGCCGGATCGCGCCCGGCCGGTGGATGGCCAGGATCGCCTGGGCCAGTCGAGGCCCGACTCCGCTGGCAGTCTGCAGCAGTTCGAACAAGCTGCGCTCGTCGTCGTCGACGAACCCGTACAGAGTCAGCGAGTCCTCGCGAACCACCAGACTGGTGGCCAGCCGGCTTGCGGTGCCGGTACGCAGTGTCGCCAACGTGCTGGGCGTACACGACACCGCCAGGCCCACTCCACCGATATCGACCACCGCCTGGTCAGGTCCGACCGCGCTGACGACTCCGGTCAGGTGCGCGATCATCGGCCGGCCCCCCATGCGCCGGCCGGCAGCGCGCCAGCCACGCCGGTAGTGGCCAGCGCCCGCCGGTGAAGGGCCGTCCCACGCCAGGCGTGACAGATCGCCAGCGCAAGGGCATCGGCGGCATCGGCTGGTCGTGGGGGTTCGGACAGGCGCAGCAGGCGCGTCACCATTGCGCTGACCTGCGCCTTCTCGGCGTTCCCCGAGCCGGTCACCGCCGCCTTGACCTCAGTTGGTGTGTACATGGCGACCGCGATCCCGGCGCGCGCGGCCGCAAGAATGGCTACTCCGGCGGCCTGACCGGTGCCCATGACGGTGCGGACGTTGTGCTGGCTGAACACCCGCTCGACCGCGAGAACCTCAGGTTGATAGGTCCTGATGACCTCGGCGATGGCATCCGAGAGCTCCATCAGCCGCTCCCCCAGCTCGGCGCCCGGAGGCGTCCGAACGACCGAGTACGTGATCGCGCTGGGCGACCGACCCGGTGACCCGTCGATAACGGCGTATCCGCAGCGGGTCAGCCCAGGGTCGATACCGAGGACACGCACGGGACCTCCAGGTAAGCGGCTCGGCGCAGATGCGAACACGTGTTCGACACGCTAGCCGCGTTGCCTCCCGGAATCTCGCTGACACGCCCGACGGAGCACCGCAGTCGTCACTGACCGCACCTTCTCCGGAGAATGTGCCTGCTGCCGAGCGCCATATCAGAAGGCGGTAGCCAGGATTTCGTCACTGGCATTGAAATTCGCATAGACGTTCTGCACGTCGTCACAGTCCTCGAGGGCATCGATGAGCCGGAAGACCTTGGGCGCAGCGTTCGGGTCGAGTTCGACCTGGACGCTGGGCAGGAAGGAAGCCTCGGCCGAGTCGTAGTCGATTCCGGCCTCGACCAGCGCGCTACGTACCGCAACCAGGTCGGTCGGCTCACTGACCACCTCGAAGGAGTCCCCCAGGTCGTTGACCTCCTCGGCCCCTGCGTCGAGGACTGCGAGCAATATGTCGTCCTCCGCGGTCTCTCTGCCGCCCGCGCCTTGCTTGGGCACCAGGACGACCCCTTTGCGGTTGAACAGGTAGGCCACCGAGCCGGGGTCGGCCATCGAGCCACCGTTGCGGGTCATCGCGGTACGGACGTCCGAGGCGGCCCGGTTGCGGTTGTCGGTGAGGCATTCGATGAGCACGGCCACACCGCTGGGCCCGTACCCCTCGTACATGATCGTCTGCCAGTCCGAGCCGCCGTCCTCGGTCCCGGCGCCGCGCTTGACGGCGCGGTCGATGTTCTCGTTGGGTACCGAGGACTTCTTGGCCTTCTGGACCGCGTCGTAGAGCGTGGGATTTCCGGCCAGGTCAGCGCCCCCGGTACGGGCTGCGACCTCGACGTTCTTGATCATCTTGGCGAACAGCTTGCCGCGCTTGGCGTCGATTGCCGCCTTCTTGTGCTTGGTCGTCGCCCATTTGGAGTGGCCACTCATGATCGCTGCTCCCTGCTGGCCGTTGTCCGCCGGACCGGGTCAGGTGCGTCCGGCACGCCTTGGCTGAACTCGCGGACCAGGTCCACGAAGAATGTGTGGATCCGGCCGTCGTCGGTCAGCTCAGGATGAAAGCTGGTCGCCAGGAGCGCACCTTGCCGGACGGCAACCACCCTACCGTCGGCGGCCCCTCCCCGGACCCGACCGAGAATCTCCACATCCGGTCCTGCCTGTTCCACCCAGGGCGCGCGGATGAAGACCGCGGAAAACGACCGCTCGCCGACGGCCGGCATCGGCACGTCATTTTCGAATGACTCGATCTGACGGCCGAAGGCGTTGCGTCGCACCGTTATGTCCATCCCCCCGATGGTGTCCTGGTCGTGCGGCGCGGCCAAGATGCGGTCCGCGAGCAGGATCATCCCGGCGCAGGAGCCGTACACCGGTAACCCAGCTCGAATCCTCGCCCGCAGCGGGTCCATCAGCTGGAAACGGTTGAGCAGCTTGGCGATCGTGGTGGATTCCCCGCCGGGCAGGATCAGGCCGTCGACGGCCTCCAGTTCGCCGACGCGGCGGACCGGGACGCCGGTCGCTCCCGCACTGGCGATGCGGCGCAGGTGCTCGCGGGCGTCCCCTTGCAGGGCGAGGACGCCGATGGTCGGCGCCGTCACCAGCCGCGCTTGGCGTACCGCTCGCTGTCGGGCAGCTCCGAGACGTTGATTCCGACCATGGCCTCACCCAGTCCGCGCGAGACCTTGGCGATGACGTCTGGATCGTCATGGAACGTGGTCGCTTGCACGATCGCAGCCGCACGCTGAGCCGGGTTGCCGGCTTTGAAGATCCCCGACCCGACGAATACGCCCTCGGCGCCGAGTTGCATCATCATCGCCGCGTCGGCCGGGGTTGCGATGCCGCCGGCCGTGAAGAGCACAACCGGAAGCTTGCCGGCCTCGGCCACCTCCGCGACGAGTTCGTACGGCGCCTGCAGTTCCTTCGCGGCACTGAACAATTCGGCCTCGTCCAGCGCGGCGAGCTTGCCGATCGCGCCCCGGATGGAGCGCATGTGCCGGGTTGCCTCGACCACGTTGCCGGTGCCGGCCTCCCCCTTGGAGCGGATCATGGCCGCACCCTCGGCGATCCGCCGCAGCGCCTCACCGAGGTTGGTGGCACCGCAGACGAAGGGAACAGTGAAGGCCCACTTGTCGATGTGGTGCGCCTCGTCGGCCGGTGTGAGCACTTCGGACTCGTCGATGTAGTCGACACCGAGACTCTGCAACACGCGGGCTTCGACGAAGTGACCGATCCGCGCCTTGGCCATCACCGGGATCGTGACAGCGGCGACGATGGAATCGATCATGTCGGGGTCGCTCATCCGGGCCACACCGCCTTGAGCGCGGATGTCAGCCGGAACCCGCTCCAGCGCCATGACAGCGACGGCGCCGGCGTCCTCGGCGATCTTCGCCTGCTCAGCGGTCACGACGTCCATGATCACGCCGCCCTTGAGCATCTCGGCCATCCCGCGCTTGACGCGCGTGGTGCCGGTGAGCGGGCGATCGGCGGACTCGGACACGGAGAACCTCTTGTAGTCGTACGGCTGGACGCCTCCAGTCTACGACGTGACCGGATGTCGGCCCGGAACGGCTGCGCGGGGATAGACGTGGCGGAACTGGATGCTGATCCGCGGACCGGCGGCGGCAACCTTGGGGACGGCGTGGTCCCAGGTGCGCTGACACGAGCCGCCCATCACCAGCAGGTCCCCCGGACCGGGGAGATACGTCAACGACCTGCCGCCACCCTTTGGCCGCAGCTTGAACGGGCGCGGCGCGCCGAGGCTGACCAGCGCCACTGTGGCCTCGTCGATCTCACGGGCGACCCGGTCACCGTGCCAGGCGACGCTGTCGGACCCGTCGCGATAGAGATTCACGCCGACCTGGGTGAAGGCGACGCCGTAGTGCCTGCTCAGCGTTGCAGCCATACCCCGCAGCGCCTGCGGCGGCCGTTCCTGGC
The DNA here is from genome assembly GCA_030860025.1 of Actinomycetota bacterium. Classification (GTDB taxonomy): domain Bacteria; phylum Actinomycetota; class Actinomycetes; order Mycobacteriales; family Geodermatophilaceae; genus JACCQS01. The sequence goes on along the minus strand of JALZIX010000320.1, from coordinate 16,915 downwards.
CGGCATCGCCGTCGAGGTACCACCGGTGGGTCAGTCGCGGCTCGGTGACCTTCCTTTCATAGATCCAGCGCTGGTGCTGGCCCCAGGGGGTCTCGGCCAGGAGCCGCGCGAACAACTCGTCGGCGCCCTGCAGCCAGCCGGGCAGGTGATCCACCCAGGCACCCTCGGCCAGGTGCCGACGACGGCAGCCGTTGAGAGCAGCGTCATAGGAGATCTCGCCGGTGTCGAAGAGCGAGGCCTGCCATGCCAAGTCGTGCTGCAGCGCCATGCCATCGAGGTTACAAGCGGAATCCGACCCTCGCCCGCTCGCCGGACGGGCTCAGCCGGAGGCCAGCGGTGCTCCGTTCGCCGCCAGGACCACCCATGCCCCCCCAGGGGCGAGCCGGATGACCTGCCCTGAGGCATCCGTCAGGGTGGTGCCGGACTCCGGTGTCGGCCGAGTCCATACCCCGTCGATTCGCCGACCGTCCCGAAAGATTGCGACCGGCCCCGAACCGACGGTCGTGGTTCCGATCGTTGGCGAGCCATTCACATCGGCTCCGACACCGTCGGGGCCCACCTGGCAGAACATGACGATGACGTTGGCAGTCGAGACAACTGGCCCGTTGGCGTCGAACTGCGGGGCCCCGTTGATGAAGCGCACGTAGCGGCCGGCCGCGGGATCGAACCGGAAGTCCACCCCCGTCGATCCGACCGGAACGCTGAGCGCAAGGCCGGACGCAGCTGTGGCGACACCCGGATAGCTGCCCCAGAGGAAGCCGACGCTGCGGGCACCGGCAGCGGGTAGGGCGGCGGCCATAGCCGGCAGGTCGAGCAACAGGTTGTACGGCGCCGGCCGCCCGCCGGCCCGGTGGTAGAACTGCGGGTAGACGTCCCCGGACCCGTTGACCACGTTGGCACCGGCGACGATCGCCAGCTGCACCGGCGCACCGCCGGAGAAGGCAAGGCCCACCGGCCCGTACTGGGCAAGTATCTGGGTGTCGCTCGCGCGTACCGATCGGACCGGTCCGACCTGCCCCGGAAGGGTGCTCCCGAACACTGCGAGCAGCCGGGTCAAACCGCCTTCGACCTGCTCGATGTAGACGATGTCAGCTGCGCTGATCCCGACCTGCGGGCGAGCGGCTGACGTGTCGTCGATCTTCACGCCGTAGACCTCGGCCGGGGCGGCACCTGGCGTTCCGTTCAATGGATTGACGTCGCCGGCCACCGGTGGCGGGGTGTACGGAGCGTGGCTCGCCGAAGCTGTCGAAGTCGAGTCGGTCTCCGCGACCGCGTCGCCGGAGTCAGCCGTACATCCAGACAGCAGGATGGCGACGGTCAGCGCAGCGGCAGGCAGGACCGGCCTGTCTCTTGGCGGCACCAAGCGACCATACGGGCGCCCGCGGCCAGGACCTCAGATCGCGGGAGGCGTGTCGGCCACGTTCGCGGGGCGATCGTCGATGTCGAAGTGGGTGGGCAGCGGTCGGCGGCCGCCCAGTCGGAAGAGTCGGGGCAGGCCCTGACCGCGCAGTTGCCGGTTGTCGCGGACCGCATCGTTGTAGAAGCGCCGGGCAAGAACCACCCGTTCCGTGGTGGTCCTCAGGTCGTGCCTGAGGGATTGCGGGAGACCGTGCAGCTGGACGCCGACAGCACGCAAGATGTGCCCGAGCGTGTTCTCGGCATCTTCTCGGGCGGGATCGCCGGCATTGAGGGCTTCGTGGGCAGCCGCACGGAGTTCGTCGGCACGCCCGCCAAGCAGGTTCGGGTGTTCGTCGGCAATCGCCTGCGCGACAGCGGCCCGCCTGACGAGCTGGGCGTCGAGTGCCGACCTCGCGGCGAGCACGCGGTCATCGAGGCGATCCAGCCGGGACACGGTGGACGCGAGCCATACGACGAGCAGCGCGAGCAGCGCGAGCACGATCACCAGGACCGTTTCGCTGCTCACGGCGGCCGAGGGTAGCCGGGCCGATGGCGAGCCCGGCCGGGTGAGCTCTGCCAACGCTGATCTGTGCCAGAGTCTCCGGCATGGCGGTACTCAACGAGGCTGCGCGCCGGCTGATCGAGTCAGGCCCGCTGGCCCACTTCGTCACCTTGGATGACGACGGCTCTCCCCAGGTGTCCGTGGTCTGGGTCGGCCTGGATGGCGACGAGCTCGTAGCCGCCCATCTGGACGGACGGCAGCGCAAGCTGCGCAACATGCGCCGTGATCCACGCGTCGCCCTGTCGTTCGAGGCCGACACGAGCAACGACATCGGCATGCGTCACTGCTGCATCGTCTACGGCGAAGCCCGGGTCACCGAGGGCGGTGCCCCTGAGTTGCTGCACCGGTTGGCCCAGACCTACGTCGGCCCAGGCACGGTGTTCCCCCCGTTCCCGGATCCACCGCCGGGCTTCATCACCCACGTCACCCCGACTCGGCTCACCGGCGTCGGCCCATGGGTGGAGTGACCCGAACAGTCTCGGCCGTCGCCAGTCGCGAAGTGCACCCGTCCTCGGGCCGGTAAACGTGCACTTCGTGCCTCGCGCCCACCAAACAGCGATCAGCGCTCGGTAGTGACTTCGACCTCGCCGCCTACGCGCGACGCAACTGTCTCGTACACAGCAAGAATCCGTTGGGAGACAACCGACCAGTCGTATTCCTGCACTGCAATTCGCCCGGCCTGCACCAGTTCCGCCCGTCTGGTCGCGTCCCCAAGAAGCTGAGACAGCCCATCGCCCAACGCCGCGGCGTTCCCGCGGCGCACCAGGACACCGGCCGCACCGTCGTTCAGCACCCGCCGAAACGCGTCGAGGTCGCTGGCCACGATCGCGGCTCCGGCGGCCATCGCCTCGACCAGGATGACTCCGAAACTCTCTCCGCCGAGATTGGGGGCGCAATAGATGTCGATCGAAGCGAGCATCCGAGCTTTGTCTTCCTCTGAGATCTCCCCCAGCACCGTCACCCGTTCGTGCAACGGCTCAGGGAGATCCTCGTACAGGTCGTCCACGTCACCGCGTCCGGCGACGAGCAGGTGCAGGTCCGGATGCTCGGGGGCGATCTGGGCGAGTGCGTCGAGCAGCACCGGTAATCCCTTGCGCCGCTCATCGAATCGGCCGAGGAATCCGATGGTCAGTCCCGCCCTGCGGAACCCTGGCAGGGGTGGCGCGGCGGCGAAGTGAGCGACGTCCACACCGTTGGGAATCACGATCGCATCGCCGCCGAGATGTTCCACCTGGACTCGGCGGGCCAAGTCGGACACCGCGATTCGCCCGGATATTCGCTCCATGAAGGGCTGCAGAACGCCCTGCAACGCACCCAGCCATCGAGACCGCACCGTGGCGGTGTGAAAGGTCGCGACGATGGGGCCTTTCGCAAGGACACAGGTCAGAAACGAAAGGCTTGGTGCCGAGGGCTCGTGCACGTGCAGCACGTCGAAATGTCCTTGTCTGAGCCAACGGCGCACGCGCGCGGCGGCTACCGGCCCGAACTGCAGTCGGGCCACCGATCCGTTGTAGCGGATCGGCACCGCCCGACCGGCGCTGGTCACATAGGGAGGGAGGTCGGTCTCGTCGTTCGCCGGAGTGAGCACCTGGACGTGATGACCGAGCGCGATCATCGTCTTGGCGAGGTCTCGCACGTGGTACTGCACCCCGCCAGGAATGTCCCATGAGTACGGGCAGACCAAGCCGATCCTCATCGTGGCGACCATCCGGTAGTCGCGGGCTCCAGGTCCTCCCGCCACAAGCGCTGCATCATGTGCCAGTCCTGAGGAGCCTCGGCGATGCCCGACGCGAACTGGTCCACTACTTTCTGCATCGCCCCGGTCACCTTGTCCCGCAGGCGCTTCGGCGCATCGGGACCGTTGAAGACGACTTCGGGAAAGAACCTGATCGTCCAGTCGTCACCCTCGAATCCGGGAACCGTTGGGATGAGCGCAGCCCCAGACTGGGCCGCCAGCAGCGCCGGGCCCGGCGGGACGGTGACCGTCTCGCCGAAGAAGCTCACAGGCACCCCACTGTTGGTCAGGTCTCGGTCACAGAGCAGGCATACCGTGCCGCCTTGGCGCAGCGTCTCCGTCAACTCGGCAGCCGGCGGACGGTCGCCACCAGTCAACGGAACGACCACCATGCCCAGGGATTCTCGGTAGGACTGGAAGCGTTGGTACAGCTTCTCCGGACGCAGCCGCTCGGCCACAACCGTCACCGGCGGTCCGAAATCACACAGATACGCAACCGCAGCCGCATCCCAGTTCCCGGTGTGCGGAAGGGCACACACAATTCCCCTGCCCTGTGCCCGGAAGCCCGCGAGGTGGTCGGCGCCCGACACCCGAGTCCGCTGCGCCACCAAGCCCGGCCGTGCCGTGGGCATCCAAAAGACTTCGCGGAAGTACCGGGCATAGGACCGCAGCCCGCGACGAGTCAGCGTGTCCAGGTCGGATTCGCTCAACTCAGGTCCCACGACTCGGCGCAGGTTCTCGCGCAAACGATCGACACTGGGTCCGGCCCGTCGCCATCCGAGGTCAGCGACGACGTCGAACCCGATTCGTGCGGCACGGCTGTCCAGCGCGCGACCGGCGCGCCAGCCCCACGCGAAGCCGGCCGATACCGCCCGCTCGGCCAGGCTCTGCTCAGCCACCAGCAGACTCCTGGGCCGCCTGCGCAGGGGGGACCAACGGACCGGCCCGGCGTACGGCATTCAGGCGTTGGCCTACGGTGACGACGCCGAGGGCAACCAACAGCCACAGGGCGATCGGGATGGCGACCGGCACGCCAACTCCTGCCAGGGCCACCCCGACCAGGACGATGACCAGCCGAACAACGCGTTCGGCGATCCCAACGCTGGCGTTGATGCCCAGGCCTTCGGCGCGGGCCCGGACATAGGGGATCAGTTGCCCTAGGACGAGCGCCAGCAGCGCGGCGAGGATGACCCCCGGGCGGCTGTCGGTCTGACCGGACCCGCTGAACCACCAGATCAGCGCAGCGAAGATCGACGCGTCGGCAACCCGGTCAAGGGTCGAATCCAGGACGGCGCCGAACCTCGACGCTGTCCCGCCCGCCCGCGCCACCGCGCCGTCGAGCAGATCGAAGAGCACGAACACCGTGATCGCGACAGCCCCGAGCAGGAAGCGGCCGGTCCCGATAAGCAGCGCCGCGCATGCAACGGTCCCCACTGTGCCGACGACGGTGATCGCGTTCGGGGTGACCCCGAGACGATGCAACCCGCCACCGATGGGAGCGAGTGCCTTGCCGACCGACAAGCGGGCGCGAAGGTTGAGCATCAGGTGTTGGGACCGGCCTTCCGGCACTTCGGGAGTGGCCCCACTCTAGCTGGGATCGACACTGGCCCTTGTGGGGCGCAGCCGGGAGGGGTAGCAAGTCGAGTACACGAGGTGAGCGCCGCCACCGTCGGCGCCGCGCCGCATCGAGGAGGCTGCTGCGATGTCCAAGCAATCCGGTCCCGGCCGCGGGACCGAAAGGCCGGTGAGGCCGGCCAAGGATCCGTCCCGGATCCGCAATCTCGCCGTTGTCGGACGGAGCGGATCCGGGAAGACCACGCTCGTTGAGTCCTTGCTGGCGGCGACCGGCGCCATCAACCGGATGGGCTCGATCGCTGAGGGCAACACCGTGAGCGACAGCGACCCCGCGGAGATCAAGCAGCAACGATCGGTCTCCTTGGCGCTGGCACCGGTGCAGTACCAGGACCACACGATCAACTTGCTGGACACGCCGGGCTACGCAGACTTCGTGGGCGAACTCCGAGCCGGGCTTCGCGGCGCGGACGCGGCCCTGTTCGTCGTCTCGGCCAGCGACGACATCGATGCGGCAACCATGGCCCTGTGGGAGGAGTGCGCGGCTGTGGGACTCCCCCGAGCCGTAGTCATCTCCCGGCTGGACCACCCCCGCGCCGACTGGGAGAGGGCGCTGGCCGCCGGTAAGGCCGCATTCGGGGACGGCGTCGCGCCGCTCTACCTTCCGCTGCATGGCGACGAGGGGGCGGTCTGCGGGTTGATCGGCCTGCTGAGTCAGCAGGTTTTCGATCACACCGCCGGTGGCCATGTACCAGCGGTGCGTGATCCCGAGCCAGAGCACCGGGACGCAATCGTCGAAGCCCGGGCGAACCTGATCGAGTCGATCATCGCCGAGAGCGAGGACGAGACGCTGATGGATCGCTACCTGGAAGGGGAGGACATCGACGTCAAGACCCTCATCGACGACTTGGAGACGGCGGTGTCGCGGGGCTCCTTCTTCCCGGTCCTAGGCGTCTGCGCGACCAGCGGCCTGGGCATCAGCTCGCTGCTGGAACTGCTCGTCGGCGGCTTTCCGAGTCCTGCCGAACACGCACTCCCGACGGTCACCGGCGTCGATGGCAGCGCGGTCGAACCGCTCACCGCCGATCCGGCCGGCCCGCTCGTCGGCGAGATCATCAAGACCACGATCGATCCGTACGTCGGACGCGTATCGCTGATCCGGGTGTTCTCCGGGACCTTGCGGCCAGAGAGTGCCCTGCATGTCTCCGGGCACGGCCTCACCGACCGTGGGCACGACGACCACGATGCCGACGAGCGGATCGGCTCGGTGCTGAGCCCACTCGGTACGACGCTGCGACCGGTGTCGGAGTGCATCGCCGGCGACCTCTGTGCGGTGACCAAACTGCTGTCCGCCGAGACTGGTGACACAGTGTCGGCCAAGGACCGGCCCCTGCTGGTCGAGGCTTGGGACATGCCCGAGCCGCTCTTGCCGATTGCGGTCTCGGCCAAGACCCGCGCGGACGAGGATGCTCTCGCCAAAGGGCTGGCTCGCCTCATCGCAGGCGACCCGACCTTGCGGCTGGAGCGCAACGCGGAAACACATCAGCTGGTCTTGTGGTGCATGGGTGAGTCACACGCTGACGTGGTCCTGGACCGGCTCCGTACGCAAGGTGTGGATCTGGAGACGGTGCCCGTTGCCGTGGCGCTGCGCGAGACGCTGGCGGCTCCAGCCGAAGGACTCGGGCGCCACGTGAAGCAGTCCGGAGGCCATGGCCAATACGCGGTTGCCAAGGTGATCGTCGAGCCCCTCGAACGCGGCGCCGGCTTCGAGTTCATCGACAAGGTCGTGGGCGGGGCGGTGCCGCACAACTACATCCCCTCCGTCGAGAAGGGCGTGCGCGCCCAGATGGAGCGGGGCCTCGACGCGGGGTTCCCGCTGGTCGACATCCGCGTCACGCTGATTGACGGAAAGGCCCACAGCGTCGACTCCTCCGACGCTGCCTTCCAGACGGCCGGTTCGCTGGCCCTGCGTGAAGCAGGCGCTCGTTCGGGGGTGAGCCTGCTCGAACCGGTGCACGACGTTCGGATCACGGTCCCCGACGAGCACGTCGGCACCGTGCTCAGCGACCTGTCCAGCCGGCGAGGTCATGTGACCGGGACCGAGGCCACCAGCGGGGAGCGCACTGTCGTACGGGCCGAGATCCCAGAATCGGCGCTGATTCGGTACGCGATAGACCTGCGCTCCTTCACCGGCGGAACCGGACACTTCACCCGCAAATTCCTGCGCTACGACCCGATGCCCGAGCACGAAGCGGCGACGGTTCGCTCCCAACGGACCGCCGCGCGCTGACTGCTGGGCGGACCGGCCGACCGGCGCGTTTGCTGCGCCACAGAAGGTCCTGCCCGTACCCTGCCTGGCATGCCAGCACCTCGCGCAGTCTGCGCGCTGGGCGCCGCTTTGACGTCCGCGGTTCTGGCACTGTGCCTCGTTGGCGGCGGACCCGCCGCAGCTGCCGCGATCCCCGATTTCGGGACGGACCCCGTACAAGACACCGCCAATTCGGCGGGCAGCAGCATCGTCGATCTCCGCGTCGGGGAGAACGACGGCTTCGACCGGTTCGTCGTCGAGGTGGAGGGGGAGGTCGGCGCATATTTCGTCTCCTACGTCGACCAAGTTGCCGAAGACGGTTCCGGCGACCCGGTGGCGGTCGAGGGCACTGCCTTCATCCAGGTCACTCTCGCCGGGGTGCCGAACGAGCCGCTTGCTCCGCAGGACACCATCGATGCCGGTCTCCCCGCGTTGATCCAGGTGGTCGGGGCCGGAGCGGGATTCGAGGCGACGGTGAGCTATGGATTGGGCACCGCACAAGCCGCCGGATTCCGGGCCTTCACGCTGACTGACCCGACCCGGCTGGTCGTGGATGTTGCCCACCCAGACGTGGTCCCAACGGCCACCAACACCGCCGACCCCACCGCGTCGGAGACCACCGACGAAACGTCACCCGCGGCAAGTTCGCAGGGCACGCCGACGCAGGCTCTTGACGAGTCCGACGAGTCCGGCTCGTCCAACAGCTGGCTGCTGTTCCTGATTGTCGGACTAGTCGTCTTCGCCCTCGTGACCGGAATACTTGGCTGGCGCCTGCGCCGCCGTTAGTCGGTCTTCGACCAGCTATCGGCGAGCAGCTGACGCGTCTCCGTCAGGAGTTCGGGCAGCACCCGGGTCAGCCCGACGACCGGCATGAAGTTGGTGTCGCCGCCCCAGCGCGGCACGACGTGCTGATGCAGGTGCGCGGCAATCCCGGCGCCGGCAACGACTCCTTGATTCATGCCCACGTTGAAGCCCTGCGCCCCAGAGACCCGACGGATCACTCGCATCGCCTGCTGAGTGAAATCGGAGAACTCCGGGAGTTCCCGGGAGCCCTCCAACTCCGTGTAATCCGCGATGTGTCGGTACGGCACGACCATGAGGTGACCGGCGTTGTACGGAAAGAGGTTGAGCACCGCGTACACGTGCTCACCGCGCGCCACGATCAGAGCGTCAGCGTCCTCTCGGGTGGGGATCGTGCAGAAGGGACAGTCATCGTCACCGGTGGGCCGCCCCTCACCCTTGATGTAGGCCATTCGGTGGGGGGTCCACAGCCGATCGAAGGGCTCGTACGCCATCCCCTTCGTGGTCACGTCACCGTCGCTCATCGGGCGGCTGGCTCACGGGATCGGCGTTGCTGCGGCTGACGGCGAACTCCACGATCAGCGCGACTGCGTCAGCGACCGGTACGCCATTGCGTTGCGAGCCGTCACGGAACCTGAATGACACAGCGCCGGCCTCCTGGTCAGCTGCGCCGGCAATGAGCACGTAGGGCACCTTCTGTTGGCTCGCGGTCCGGATTTTCTTCTGCATCCGATCGTCACCCGAGTCCACCTCGGCGCGGATCCGGTGTTGACGGAGGAGCGCGATCACCTCGTCCAGGTAGACCACCTGATCGTCGGTCACCGGGATCCCGACCACCTGAACCGGCGCAAGCCAGACCGGGAATGCTCCAGCGTAGTGCTCGGTGAGAATGCCGAAGAAGCGCTCGATCGAGCCGAACAACGCCCGGTGGATCATGTACGGGCGGAGTCTGCTCCCTTCGCCCGACTGGTATTCCAACTCGAACCGAGCCGGGAGTTGCAGGTCGACCTGCAGCGTCGAAATCTGCCAGCGTCGCCCGATCGCGTCCCTGACATGCACGTCGATCTTCGGCGCGTAGAAGGTCGCCTCCCCTGGCGCGACCACATACTCGAGCCCGGCCTCCCCGAGGGCATTCTCGAGCATGGCCTCTGCGTGGTCCCACTCCTCAGGGGTGCCGATGTAGGACTCCTTCCGGGTGGCCAGCTCCGCCTCGAAGTTGGTGAGCCCGAAATCCCGGAGAAGTCCGACCACAAATTTCAGCAGCGAGGCGAGTTCCGCACCGAGTTGTTCCGGGGTGCAGAAGATGTGGGCGTCGTCCTGGGTAAGGCCGCGGACCCGGGTCAATCCGTGAATGGTGCCCGACTTCTCGTACCGATACACCGAGCCGAACTCGAAGAGCCGCAACGGCAATTCACGGTAGGAACGACCCCGGGACCGGAAGATCAGGATGTGCATCGGGCAGTTCATCGGCTTGAGGTAGTAATCGGCTCCCTCCATCTCCATCGGCGGAAACATCCCGTCGGCGTACCACCCCAGATGCCCCGATGTTTCGAACAGGGCGGACTTGGTGATGTGCGGGGTGTTGACGAACTCATACCCGGCGTCTTCATGCCGGCGACGGGAGTAGTCCTCCATCTCGCGGCGGATGACCCCGCCCTTGGGGTGGAAGACCGCCAGCCCCGATCCGATTTCGTCCGGAAAGCTGAACAGGTCCATCGCCGCGCCGATTCGGCGGTGATCCCGGCGCTCGGCTTCGGCCAGCATCGCCACGTGCTCGTCGAGGGTTTGCCGGCTCTCCCATGCGGTGCCGTAGATGCGCTGCAACTGACGGTTCTTCTCGCTCCCCCGCCAGTAGGCGGCTGCAGAACGCATCAGCTTGAACGCCGGAATGCTACGGGTGCTGGGCAGGTGCGGGCCCCGGCACAGATCGCGCCAGACCCGCTGGCCGGACTTGGCGTCGAGGTTGTCGTAGATGGTCAGCTCGCTGCCGCCGACCTCGACCGATGCCCCTTCGGCCGCCTCGGTCGCTCCCGGGCCCTTCAGGCCGATCAGTTCAAGCTTGTACGGCTCACCGGCTAGCTCCGCACGGGCGGCCCCGTCGCTCACCACCCGACGGGAGAACAGTTGCCGCGCCTTGACGATGTCGCGCATCCGCGATTCGATCCGTTTGATGTCCTCCGGCTTGAACGGCTCCGGTACGTCGAAGTCGTAGTAGAAGCCGTTCTCCACCGGTGGACCGATGCCGAGTTTGGCTTCGGGGAACAGGTCTTGGACCGCTTGGGCGAGCACGTGCGCGGTCGAATGTCGCAGAACCTGCCGGCCCTCCGGGCTGGACATCGCGACCGGCTCCACCTGTTGATCCGCCGCTGGGCGCCAATCCAGGTCGTGCAGGGTTCCGTCGGCTGCACGTACGACGATGGCGGCGTCCGGACCGTCGAGAACCACATCGGCTGCCTCGAGTGCCTCGGCCGCCGTCGTCCCAGCGGCCACCGCAACGGTGGGCGCGGTGGTGGACGGCGATGGCGCAGACACGGCAGGGCTCCTTCAGACGTGAATGAATGCCGCCTCTCGCGGCGATGAAGCGAGGATAACGACGCCGGTTGAGGTATCCGGGCGATTTCCTCAGTCGGCCAGGCGCACCAGGTCCCCGGCAGCGATGCGACCGGGGGTCACCACCTCGGCGTACACCCCGAGGCAGTGCTTTGGCGTTCGAGTGATCGCCAGAACCGCTCCTCCGATCTGGATGCGCTGGCCGAGCCAGCCGCGCTCGGCGTCGCCGTCAGCGTCGAGTTTGAGGACGAGATTGGCACGCGGGTCGTTCACGTCGCAGGCTTCGGGTCCAGCGTCAGGATCGGCGCTGAGCATGGCGCCCTCGGAGACCAGGTGCACGGGAAACGCGTCCACCGCATGACCACCCTCGGCGTCGGTCACGGCAACGTCGACGGGACGATCAAGCCAGCCCGACAGCGCAGCAGCCGGAACCTGCTCGCCGATCTCGGCGTCGGGGACGCGGATGGCGGGAAGGGCTTGGCCGGGCGCCGCGACCAGATCGCGCAACCGTGGCTCCTCCCGGGCGGTGATCCGCTCACCAGTGGTCGCATCCACGACTGAATGCGTCCGGTCACCCTCCAGCCCGGTCGGGCCCACGAGAGCCGCCTCCACCGAGGTGCCCGCGAGCGACTTCACCGGGTAGACCCAGACGGCGCTCACGGTGCCCAGTACGGCGGACTCGCTCATGGGCCAACGGTACGACGGCGGCCGAGCCAGACGCCAGTAGCCACGCGGTCACGTCCGGTACCGGCAGGTATCACGCACCCGGTCAGCAGGGCACGTCGGTGAAGGTCAGATCGAACTGCTTCGTCGTGGACCCATCGGTGAAGACGTAACCGGGCTGGGTGACGGCGTTGATCACGATGGTTCCCACCACCGGGATGAGGACCCCGGTCGCTGGAATCTCGGTGCCGTTGACGTCGGTGTAGAAGCCGCCCTCGTACGGAAAGAGGGTCACTCCGTCGTCGGCCGTTGCGCACTCATCGGTGACCTCGATGACCGGTTCGGTTTCGATCAGCGGTGGCGGGGGCGGCGGCGGTGGCGGTGGTTGTGGCGGCTGGGTCGTGGGGGGCCGCGGTGCGGAAGTCGATGGCCGGTGTGATGTCGTGGGGGCTGAGTTCGTCGTGGGTTCCTGAGTCCCGGTCGGCTCGGTACTCGGAACGGAGTTGTTCTCCGCCTTCAGCGACGTAGTCACCGGCTTACCCTGTGCGTCGACCGTCGATCCCGCGTCGTCAGCGGCCGGTTGCGCCGCAGCGCCGCAGCCAACGAGTGCGAGCAGTAACGCCACAGCCACAACTAGGCGGCGCATCAGTCTTCCCCCGTGGTGGTGGATCGCCCGTGGGCGCTACTGAGGATCCAACCAGCGACCTTACCCATCTGGCGCTACTGGTTCCGGCTCGACCCGTCGACTTCCCTCCGGTGGGGATCAACCTGACCTTCAGTTGGGTGAACTTTCCGCGATCGCCGCTCTGAGCAGGGCCTGTGCCGACCAGCGCACGAGCTGCGCGGCATCCTCGCGGGACAGCCCGGCAATGTCGGTGAGCCAGACGAAGGCTTCGATCCCGGTCGCGGACCTGATCGCAACGGCGAGGCGGTGCATGTCGAGACCTGGACAAGTGTCCCGCAGGGGTGAGAGGGCATCCTCGATCCAGCCGATCGCGCGTCCTCGGCGAAGCAGCGGCTGCTCGACTCCCGGTTCCAAGGAGAGGCGCAACGAAGCACGCAGCTGCGGTTCCCACTCGATCGTCGTACGGGTGAACTCCTGCGTGACCAGGTCCAGCCGAGTTTCCGGATCACTGGGTGCATCGTCCGGGAGAAGGGACTGTTGCAGCGTCTGCGGATGGGCACCAAGCAAAAGCGCGCGTTGGTTGGGGAAGTATCGGTAGGCCGTCGTCCGTGAAATTCCCGCTGTGGCCGCGGCGTCCTCCACGGCCGGAGTCCTCCCGCGAGACGTCCCATCTCGCTAGGTCGAGACCAACAGAAGTTGAGGCAGCTATGAGCTTGGATCCAACAGAGACAGACCCCGATCACTACAAGGTGATCTTCGAGAACGAGCGGGTGCGAGTGCTGGAATATACCGACCATCCCGGTGACAGCACCTCCTGGCACGGACACCCGGACACATTCATGTACCCGCTGGGCTCATTCCGACGGCGCATCTCTGCCGGCGGGCAGCAGGTCGAGGCAGAGCTACAGGCAGGCCAGCCCCGCTGGGTCAGCGCACAGGAACATTCCGGCGAGAACACCGGCGACACGGACTCCCATGCCATCTTCGTCGAACTCAAGGAGCCGGCACCAACCGCAGCGACCGCCACCGACAGCCGACTGGGACCCGACCCCGGCCAGGCCTGAGCCGGATCGAGAGGAGTAGTGCGAGTTCGCTTGTGGGCGCTACTGGGATCGAACCAGTGACCTCTTCGGTGTGAACGAAGCGCTCTACCGCTGAGCCAAGCGCCCGAGACCCGGCAACCCTACCCGGCGCAGCCTCAACGCCACAGCGGGACCCACTCGGGAATCCATCCCGGAACGCCGGTCAGATGGAGGGCCACCACGACGACGCCATACACGAACGCGACGGTGGCCAAGGCGATCAAGCCCCGTACCCAGACCGGCTGACGAGTCACCCAGTCCGTCCACGACTTCACGTGCCGCTCGGTGAACTCCAGCATGCGCTCGGCCCACGTGAACTCCGTCGCCAGGACGAACAGCCCGCCGATGACGATCAACCAACCGGGGCCGGGCAGCGGTATCGCCGCCACGCCGCCGACCAGAATGAGGAATCCGACCACGCCGACTCCGATTCGGTAGGCGTGGTTGAACGGCGCTACGGCGGCAATGCGCGTGCGCCAGCGAGTTTGGGCTATCCGCTCACGAAGGCTGCGCAGATCATCGTCGTCATAACGGGCGCGACGCTGTGCGCTGGTCTCGTGCTTGGTCGCTGTCATCAGTGCACCCAGTTTGCCCTACCTCGGGCGCAGGTCAGGCCGTTACCTGACCGCTGGCTGCCATCGGCAGGGTGGGACTGCTCGGAGCCGTACGGCCCGATTCCAGCGTCACTCCGTACCCGTTGAAATCATCGATCCCGGAGGCGGTCGAGGACAGGGTCCGCAGGTCCAGGTCACCGTGGACGACGTCGAAGGTGCCCAGCGGCTGTGGGTCCCCGACCTCCTTGAGGCCCCACAGGACATAGATCTGGTCGCTGCGGTCGTTCACGCGCAGGCCGCTGGTCATCACCAGCGTCTGGCTGGAGCCGTTGACCAGTGTCGCCACCGGCTGGCCGTCCTCATCGTGCAGCGGCGTCATTGTGGCCGGACCGGCCGCCGCAAGGTCCTGCAGGATCTCGCCGCGATCTGCGGCGACGGTCACTGCATTGTCCCGGTCGCTTTGGAGATCGAGGTTCCAGATCCCGAGCCCGGCGATCACTAGAACCGCCGCCGCTGCGGCAATCAAGGTGCTGAGCGACGTCCGCGTCGACCTGAATCGCCTGGTGGCGCGGCTGCGACGGGCACTCGACCGACCGCGCGCCGCGGCGAAATCGCTCAACGCCCCATCTGGCTGAGCAGGATCAGGCTGCCTGGCCGGGGTCGCGTCGGCGCCGGGCTTGGTCCTGCTGGCCTCAGCCAACAATCGCGAGCGAAGTTCCGGTGAGGGCGATTGCAGGGGCATTTGCTCCACCAGGGCACTGAGCACCCGACCGCTGTCCTGGACCGACGATTGGCACCGCTCGCACTCGCGCAGGTGCGCGGTGAATCGGCCTTCGTCATCGGGCTCGAGGGCTCGCAAGGCCCAGCCGACAGCGAGTTCGTCCCACTCAACGTGCGCAGTGTCGTTTCTGTCGAGGCCGCTCATGCCTGAACACCTCCAGCCGAAGGTAGGTCGCCGAGCGCGCTGCCCAGGACCTGTCGCAGCCGGCGCATCCCCGCGAGCATGCGGGTCTTGACAGTGCCCAGCGGTGCGCCGGTAAGCGCTGCCACCTCGCGTTGGGTGTAGCCGCCGAAGTACGCGAGAGTCAGCGCCTCGCGCTGTACGGCAGGTAGTTCCGACAGCGCGCTGCGCACGTCGGCACCGACCAACCGCTCCATGGCCTTGGCGGAGGGATCCTCGCCCATGAGGGCCGGCGGGTCGGATTCGGCGAGCCGGTCCCGCCGGCGACGCTGCGATTCCTCGCGCCGAACCGCATCGACACTTCGATGATGAGCCAGGGCCAGCAGCCAAGTGGCGAACCCGCCTTTCGCGGGGTCGAATTTGTGCGGATTGCGCCATAGCGCCAGGAAGACCTCTTGAGTCGTGTCCTCGGCCAGGATGTGGTCGCCGAGGATTCGCACGGCCAGGCTGAACACCTGACGGTGGTAGCGGTCATAGATAAGGGCAAGTGCGTCCTGCTCACCCGAGGCCAGCCGAGCGACCAGATCCGCATCGTCGGCCGGTGAAAGGCCGGTGCGACTCATGACACTCATCCTCACATGTGTCATTCGCAGGTGCCCATACGATCGGTTCAATAAGCGGCCACTGGGCTGGGGTAAAACCAACCTGATATCGGGAGTGGCGACGCGACGCCCATAGGGTGAGACCGGTGGGTCGGCACCGCAAACCAAGCACCTTCCCAGCGGGACCGCTCGTCCTGGCCGGGGGGACCGGTGCTGCTGTCGTCGCCGTGGTCGTGGGTTTGCTTGTGTGGCCCGAGGCGCCCGCCCCGGTCGAGTCCGAGGCGGTCGCTACGAGCGAGCGGACCCCCGCACCGGCGTTGTTGCCCACTACTCCGCAGGCGCCACCCTCGGTGACCGTCGCCTTCGCCGGCGATGTGCACTTCACCGGGCGTACCGAGCCCCTGCTCGATGACCCCGCCACGGCGTTTGGCTCGATCGCGCAGACCCTGTCCGCCGCGGACATCGCGATGGTCAATCTCGAAACGGCGATCACCGACCGTGGGGTCGAGGAGCCCAAGGAGTTTCACTTCCGTACCTCCCCGGTGGCCCTGGACGCGCTCCACGCCGCCGGAATCGACCTCACCACTATGGCCAACAACCATGCAGTCGACTACGGACCACTCGGTCTGCAGGACACCCTCGACGCGGTCATGCAGAGTCCCATCCCGGTCATTGGGGTGGGCCGGGACGCCGGCTCGGCGTACGCGCCTCATCGCGTCGATGTGCGTGGCGTCACGATCTCCTTCTTTGCCGCAAGTCAGGTGCCGGACCACACCTACCGCGCCTGGACAGCAACCGACGCTTCCCCCGGCATCGCCACGACGGCCGACCAGGACAGGCTGATCGCCGGGGTGGGTCAGGCCAGCGCTGCCGGGGATGTGGTCGTCGTCTATCTCCACTGGGGCATCGAGGACGAGGCGTGCCCGACACCGGAGATGGAGGACCTGGCCACCGAACTCGCTGCGGCCGGAGCTGACGCCATCGTGGGTACGCACGCCCATCGGCTGCTCGGTGCCGGCTACCTCGACGAGCCGGGTAGCACCGCGTTCGTCGCCTATGGCCTGGGCAACTTCCTGTGGTGGCGATCCCGGGCGGCCTCCGACAGCACAGGGGTGCTCACGCTGACCGTGCAGAACGGTACGGTCATCGCCTCGGCGCTCACGCCGGCGGTGATCGACGACACAGGTCGGCCTCAACCGGTGATCGGACCACAAGTGCCCGATGACCTGGCATCCTTTGAGGAGCTACGCGACTGCGCCGGGCTGCTGCCCACCCCCGCCGTTTGAGTGCCTGCGCACGCGTCGGTACAGTCCGCGGAGCACGAATACGCGGACGTGGCTCAGTTGGTAGAGCATCACCTTGCCAAGGTGAGGGTCGCGGGTTCGAATCCCGTCGTCCGCTCGGAGAGCTCTCTGCACGAGAGAGTTCGGACACGGTGGAGTGGCCGAGAGGCGAGGCAACGGCCTGCAAAGCCGTCTACACGGGTTCAAATCCCGTCTCCACCTCGACGCCGGTATCGTCGTGCCGGCGGCTGAGCTTCTGAGCAGTCAAGACGTACACGA
>JALZIX010000314.1 GCA_030860025.1 Actinomycetota bacterium | reverse complement strand
CACGACCTCGAGGGTGTTCGCCGCCGAGAAGTCGAGATCGAGCCGGGTAACGAGGCGGTCGGTGATCTGGGTGAAACCACCGCTGACGATCCCGCAGCGATACCCCATCGCCTTCAGCGTCCGGACCAGCGTGCGGGCACCCGGCGTGAGGACGAGGCAGTCGAAGACCTCCTCCAAAGCGCTCACCGGCAATCCCTCGAGAACAGCCACCCGATCCCGCAAGGCCCGCTCGAAGTCGAGGTCACCGGCCATCGCCGCAGCCGTTACCGCGGCCACCTCAGCTTCCCGGCCGACCTTGGCCGCGAGCGCATCGATGACCTCGCCCTGAATGAGGGTGGAGTCCACGTCCAACACGATCAACCGCTTGCTGCGGCGCAACAAGCCCGCCTTCTCGACGGCGATATCGACGCGGTTCTGGCTGGCCACCTCCGAGAGCGCGGCCCGCAACCTCGCCGACTTGGCGCCGGAGACCATCATTTCCAGACTCGTGACCGGGTAGCTCGAGAGGCGGGAGATGGTGTCGATGTTCCCGCCGACCTCGGCGATCGCGCTGGCAACCGCCGCTACCGCAGTGGCGGGCAATGGGGCGCCGAGCAAGATCACGTGGCTGCGCCGGCGGCGGTGCTCGGCTAAGTCGGGGGCTGCCTCGTCGAAGGACACCTCGATGCAGAGCCCAACCTCCTTCGCCACTCGGTCGGCCAGCCCCTTGATCTCGGCCTCGTCTACTCGGATGGCGAGCAAGACACCCAGGACGAGTTGTCCTCGGATGACCACCTGCTCGACATCGATGATCTCGACATCGGCCGAGGCAAGCTCGCCGAACAGCCGCGCGGTGACCCCCGGACGGTCCGGTCCAGTCACCGTCAACAAGGCACTACGCCTGGACTCCGTCGGACGCACCGGAAAACTCAACGTCACAGTGCCGCCGACCTCGGATGACGACGGGGTGGACTCAACGCCTCAGGGTGCCGCCGGCGCCGGACTGATCGTCTTCGCGTTCCGCGATGGGAATCTCCGGGCGATGCCGTCGGCCAGCGTGTCTCTCGGCCTGGAGTCGCTCGGCCATGTGTGGGTAGTGCGCTTCGAAGGCCGGCCGCTCGGATCGGATCCGCGGGATCTCGATGAAGTTGTGCCGGGGAGGCGGGTTGGACGTGGCCCACTCGAGTGAGTTGCCGTAGCCCCATGGGTCGTCCTCGACCGCCAGTTCGCCGTAGCGCCAGCTCTTGATGACGTTCCAGATCAGCGGCAACATCCCGGCGCCCAGGATGAACGACCCGATCGTGGAGATCGTGTTCAGCGTCGCCCAGCCCGTCGCTGCCTCGTAATCGACGTAGCGACGGGGCATGCCGATGTTGCCCAGCCAGTGCTGGATCAGGAACGTCATGTGGAACCCGACGAAGGTCATCCAGAAGTTCAGCTGGCCAAGCTTCTCGTCGAGCATCCGGCCGCTCATCTTCGGGAACCAGAAGTACACCCCGCCGTACGCGGCAAAGACGATCGTTCCGAAGAGGACGTAGTGGAAGTGAGCGACCACGAAGTAGCTGTCGTTCAGGTGCCAGTCCAGTGGAGGCGAGGCCAGGATGATGCCGGTCAGGCCGCCCAGCAGGAACGTGACCAAGAACCCGATGGAAAACAGCATCGGAGTCTTTAACTCGATCTGCCCCCTCCACATCGTCCCGATCCAGTTGAAGAACTTGATCCCGGTGGGGATCGCGATCAGGAAGGTCAGGAAGCTGAAGAAGGGCAGCAGCACAGCGCCGGTGGCGAACATGTGGTGCGCCCACACGGTGAACGACAGCGCCGCGATCGAGAGCGTGGCCAGGACCATGCCGGTGTAGCCGAATAGGGGCTTGCGGCTGAAGACGGGGATGATCTCGGTGACGATCCCGAAGAACGGCAACGCGACGATGTAGACCTCGGGATGCCCGAAGAACCAGAACAGGTGCTGCCAGAGCAGCGCCCCGTGATTATCGGCCACGAAGACCTGTGAGCCCAGGTGCCGATCTGAGAGCAACACCAGCAGCGCCGAGGTCAGGATCGGGAAGGCAAGCAGCACCAGGACGCTGGTCACCAGGATGTTCCAGGTGAAGATCGGCATCCGCCACATCGTCATTCCCGGCGCGCGTAGGCAAACTACCGTGGCCACCATGTTGACCGCGCCGAGGATCGTGCCCAGTCCGGCCAGGACGAGGCCGACAATCCAGAGATCGGCGCCCACCCCTGGTGAGTGCGTCATGTCGGTCAGCGGCGAGTAGGCATACCAACCGAAGTCCGCTGCCCCGCCTGGGGTGAGGAACGCTGACATGACGGTGAGCCCGCCGAACAGGAACAGCCAGAACGAGAAGGCGTTCAGCCGGGGGAAGGCCACGTCCGGGGCGCCGATCTGCAGCGGCAGGACGACGTTGGCGAAGGCGAAGACCAGCGGCGTCGCGAACAGCAACAGCATGATCGTGCCGTGCATCGTGAACAGCTGGTTGTACTGCTCCGGAGATAGGAACTGCGTCTCCGGGCGGGCCAGCTCGGCGCGCATCAACATGGCCATGATGCCGCCGGCCATGAAGAACCCGAACGAGGCGACCATGTACATGTTGCCGATGAGCTTGTGGTCGGTCGTGCTCAGGACGTTGAGAAGAACAGAGCCCTTCTTCGCTTCCCGCGGAGGGCTCGGCCGAGAGACGATCGGCGCCGGAGCGATTGTCACGATGGGAGCTTAACCCCGCCGGGCCCCTGTGGCCGCATGTGGGCGACGGGTCCGACGGAGTCTCCGACGATGCCGTACGGGCCGTCCTACTGTGGCTGTCCATGACCCCGACCCCGGATTCAAGCCTCGCCCTGCAGGTCCCCGACGATCTGACCGGTGGCGTTTACAGCAACGTCGTTGCGGTGTGGCACACGCCGTATGAGTTCACGCTTGACTTCGCGGTGATGCTGCCCGCTCAGCACGCCGCCGGTGGGGATGGGTCGGTTACGCCGTGCCGGGTCGTGTCCCGGGTGAAGATTCCGCCGGATGTCGTGTTCCAGTTGATGCGGGCACTCAGCGTGAACGAGCGTCTGTACGAAGAGAACATCGGCCCGATCCCGCGTCCCGGTCGCCGGGAGAATCCCACCCAATCGTGACCTGCGCAGCTACAGGCCGCACGGGTCGTATCGCTACCCTGGTTGATGTGGAACCGGGAGGCGCCCGTCAGCCGTCCTAGCCGGGGATTCACGAATCTCCGGCTAGTCACCGGACGCCGTGCCTACTGCCGGGCGACCGGACTAGAGGTCCTGCGCAGCCCTGGATCCTGAGAACAGTGACTGTCGGCCAAGGGGGGATTGGACAGCAGCAATGGCTATGGTTCGCCAGACTGGGGCGTTTCGGCGGATGGCCGCCGTGCAGCTCGAGGATGTGCGGAGCCATCGTGCGCTCAAGGGCGTCCCGTACGTCCCGCGCGACTGTGAACCTGAAGTCGAACACGGCTTGCAGCAGCGTCGCCTGCTGATCGTCGGACCGGCGATGGCCGGCAAGACGCGCCTGGCGTTGCAACTGGTCCGGGACATCTTCCCGGATCACGGATTCGTCGATGCCCAGGACGGTAGCGACTTGCGGGCCGCGCTCGAAGTGGAGCCGGAGGAATCCAGCCTCGTGGTCTGGCTCGACGACCTGGTCCGCTTCCTGGGCGCCGACACGATCAATCGACACGTCCTTGATCTGCTGTCTGCCCGAGGCAACGTGGTGATTGCCACGATCGGCTCCGACTCGTACGCCGACCTGATGTCAGATGGGATAGTCCAGCCCGCTGGCTGGGGTGTCCCCGCCTGGTTCGGGGTGCCCACCCGGCTTGCCGACTGGAGTGAGGGCGAATTCGACAGGGCCGCTCGAAGGGGCGTTGCCGAGCCGATTCTGGCGACCGCTCGGCAATTCGGTTTGTCTGCCGCCGTGGGCGGCGGACCGGTCCTTCTCCGTCGGCTGCGAGCTGCCAGCAACGCCCAGCCGGTGGGATGCGCAGTGGTCAGGGCGGCGGCCGACTGGCGGCGTATTGGGACCTCCGCGCCACTGAGTCGGACACTTCTCGGCGAGCTGTTGCCGGAGTATCTGGGCGATGCTGGCGCGACTGTTGGACCGGACGCGCTTGCGAACGGCATCTCCTGGGCCACGACCCGAGTCAACGGAGTGGCACTGGTCGAGGAAGTTGACGCCGGATTCGAGGTGCTCGACTACATCCTGGATCACCTTCGGGCCGGGGGCTCACCGATCCCTGAGCTGTTGTGGCAGGCCTCGCTCGCCCACGGGCGGCCGAGCGATCTGGTGACCCTGGGCTACCACGCAGCGGTCGGTCATGGTCGGCCCGACATCGC
Source organism: Actinomycetota bacterium (assembly GCA_030860025.1). GTDB lineage: Bacteria > Actinomycetota > Actinomycetes > Mycobacteriales > Geodermatophilaceae > JACCQS01. Next base: position 2,931 of record JALZIX010000314.1, on the reverse strand, counting down.
CACTGCTGCCTACCGGCGAGCTACCGTTTCCCAGGATCCTGATTCAGCATCGGCAGCCGGCCTTTGGCTGGGGGCGCTGCGCCAGCAAGCTTCCGCGCGAGACGCAAAGTTGGATCGGGAGCGGGCGCAGGCAAGACGTCTACTCGCTGCGGACTCCGCCGACTCGGCGGACGCCGCGGACTCGGCCAACTCGGCGGACTCGGCCAACTCGGCCAACTCGGCGGACTCGGCGGACTCGGTGCCGAGATCGCCGGCGACAGTGCGCATGCCAGTAGTGGGCCTGAGCCGAGGTGATCTGGACCGCTCTGCCCCGGCTGCGGCGTACGGGGCAACCCGAGATTCCCGGGACGATGCAGCCACAACGCAGGCAATGATCATGGTGGCCCAAGCGCCTCCCCCACGAGGAGAGACGAGCGACCGCAGCGAGCGCGGCCAAGTCCCGCGTCATGAGAATTCCCTTGGCCGCGTCACGACCGTCGATGAACCAGCTCCGGCGCGCGGGACGAGCATCGACTCCCCAAGTCCCGAGGCGGCCGCCAAGGAGGCCTTCGAGCTGGGGATGCAGCGGCTCAAGCATCGTGACCTCCCAGGGGCCATGGCGGCGTGGCAGCAAGCGCTCGACTGCGGACAGCCGGAGCATGCCCCGGCTGCGTCCATGTGTATGGCCTCGGTCCATAGCCATCGAGGTGATTCCGCTTCGGCGATCACGGCCTACCAGTTCGCCATCGACTCCGGGCATCCTGAACACGCACCTGAAGCCGCGGTGGCGCTGGGAGACCTTCTGGAATCCCAGGGTGATATTCCCTCGGCACTAGCCGCCTACCAAGTTGCCATTGATTCCGGGCATGACACCCACGCCGCGACCGCGGCCGCGAAGCTCGGTTCCCTGAGCGAGCAACAAGAACGGCTCATGCGCGCTGCGGCCTACCGACGCACCATCGACGAGCGTCACCCGGACGAGGCGCCGCGGGCCGCTCTGCTGCTTGCCTTCCTCTGTCAAAGTCAGAACGACAGCGCTGGTGAGGCTGCCGCTTACGAGGTGGTCATCAACTACGGCCATCGTGAAGCCCTGCCGATCGCGGCATACAACTTGGGGGTCCTGCGCCAGGAGGCAGGCGAGCTGGACCAAGCGGCCGCGGCCTGGGAGTTGGCCATGGACGCGGGGGACGCCACCTATGCTCCGATGGCTGCCTACAACCTCGGGATCCTTCGTAAGGACCAGGACGACTTTGACGCGGCAACCGCAGCCTGGCGCTCGGCTATCGCGTCCGGAGACGCCGAATATGCACCAGCGGCTGCCCTCGAACTCGGCGAGATACGGAGGGATCTAGGGGATCTCGACGGCGCGGCGACCTGGTGGCAGATCGCCCTGGAGTCCGGGCACTCCCGCTACGCACCCCCGGCCGCCTTCAGCCTTGGTGTCCTTCGTCAGGATCGGGACGACGTCGATGGTGCGGTCGCGGCGTGGCAGTACGCCATCGATTCACGGCATCTCGAGAGCGCGCCGGCGGCTGCACTCAGGCTGGGACACCTTCGTCGAGCACAGGGCGACCTCCACCGCGCGGCGGCCAGTTATCAGCTGACCATCGATTCCGGCCACGAACACGCGGCACCAGAGGCGGCGATCTATCTGGGACTGCTGCTTGACGAGCACGGTGATCTCGCCGGGTCTGCGGCCGCCTACCAGGTCGCCATCGACTCACACCACGAGACAGAAGCGCCGGAGGCGGCGGTACGTCTGGGTCTGTTGATGGAGAAGCGCGGCGACACACAAGCGGCGGCCACCGCCTACCGGGTCGCCGTCGATTCGGCGGATCCCGTCCATGCATTGGAGGCGCAGAGCTACTTGAAGAATCTGGCCAACGGTGTCAGGAATGTCAGCAGTCCAATGGCGGCTGCGCAGACGTCCCCGCATCTCAGGGCTGTGCAACCCGACGGACGAGATGCCGAATTCCCGTTCCTGTCCTCCGATCAGGGACGTCGACTGCGGGTTCTGGTCCGCGACGCGTTTCTGGTCCGCGGCGTGGATGTGACGATGACGTCCGGCTACGCAGAGGCAGCCGACGGCACCAAATACGGACTGCACGATGTCGCAGCCAGTTGTCACAACGCATCTGGCGGCCAGGGCCAGTGGGCAAATGTCGTGAACGAACAGGTGGCCAGGATCCTTGCCGCCGCCGAGAAACAGGAGCCACTCGACGGCCTGTCCGTGGACGAGGTCTTCAGCCGCGCATTCCTGCGGGTCTATGACCGGGAGTCACTAGGCGACAACGATGGCTATGGGTACGCGCGCCCGGTTGTCGGCAATCTGGTCGAGCTTCTCGTACTCGACCAGTCCGACTCGGTCCGGATCCTGCATCGTACGGAATTGGAGCGCTTCGACTGGAGCGCGCTGCACAGCGCGGCACTGTCCCACCTGCTCGCGGAACCGATCGACGACTACGCGGTGTTCACCGACAACGGCGGCACAATCCACGTCGCGTACGGTCGATCGGTCTACATCGCCAGCAAGCTTCTGATTCTCCCGGACGTGCTGGCCCGCACCGTTGGCAAGCGTGAGCCGCGGCATGGCGTTCTGGTAGCGGTCCCCAATCTCCATGAGATCGCCTTCCACCCCATCGTGGATCGATCCGCGGTGCCATCGCTTCAGCAACTGAGTGACTTCGCGTCGAATGCATTCTCCGAGGAGGACGGCGCAGTCAGCCCATTCGTCTACTGGTGGCAACAGGGGAGGTTGACCCAGCTGACGCGGTTCGACGCCAGCGGCCAGATCGTCCCAGGTGTCGACGACGCCTTCCAGCAGGTGCTGAACGGGCTGATCGGCAGCGCTTGACCGTTCCGGAATCAGGCAGCGCGACGACCAAGCAACCGCCGTTGTGCTGATTGGTGGAGCTGAGGGGACTCGAACCCCTGACCCCCACACTGCCAGTG
>JALZIX010000313.1 GCA_030860025.1 Actinomycetota bacterium | reverse complement strand
GGTACCAGCGCCAGTCCGGCCCGGGCGATCTGGTCTGTCCGGCGCCCGGCCAGTTCATTGCCGTCCAGGGTGATCGAGCCACCCGTCGGGCGAACCAGGCCCATCACCGTGTGGATCAGCGTCGTCTTGCCGACCCCGTTGCGCCCCAGCAAGCCCAGCACCCGGCCGTCGGGCACGTCGAGGTCCACGCCCTGCAGGACAGTGCTGCGCCCGTACCCGGAGGTCAGCCCGGAGATCTGCAGCGTCACGACGCACTCCCGGACGCCGAGAAGAGATCCCCGCGGTTGTGCGTCCCGAGATAGGCCTCTTGTACGGCCGCACTTGCGCGCACCTCATCCGGTGAGCCGGTGAGCAGCACCTGCCCGAGGTGCAGGACCGTGACCCGCTCGGCCAGCGCGAAGACCACGTCGAGATCGTGCTCGACGATGACCACGGTTATGTCCCTCGAGAGGGCCAGGACCAGTTCGGTCAGCCGCTGGGTTTCAGCCCGCGACATTCCGGCCGACGGCTCATCCATCAGCAACAGGCGCGGTTCGCAGGCCAGTGCCACGGCGATCTCGAGCTGACGCCGTTCCCCGTGCGACAGCGACGAGACAACGATCTGGGCCCGGCCGGTGAGACCGACGGCTTCCAGCAGTTCATCGACCCGGGCATCGACGCGACGCTGTCGCCTCGGGAGCAGCCAACTTGCGGTCCCTCGGTGTCGCTGAGCGGCCAGGGCCACATTCTGGGCAGCCGTCTGCGTCAAGAAGAGGCTGGAATGTTGCATCGTCTGAGCGATGCCGCGGCGGGCGCGGCGCACCTGGGACAGCTTGGTCACGTCGTCGCTGGACAGGGTCACGGTGCCCGAGGTCACCGGCATCTCCCCGGAGATCAGCCGGAACAGAGTGCTCTTGCCTGCCCCGTTTGGCCCGATCAGGGCATGCCGCGCACCGGCCTCGACGTCGAGGTCCACGCCGTCCACAGCCTTGAGTGCGCCGAAGTGTCGGCTCAAGCCGCGCAGTTCCAGCACGGCGCTCACGGTCGCTGCGCCGATTTCTCGGCGCCGTCATCGGCAATGTGGTCACTATCCGACGCGGCAGTGGTCCCCTGAGCCGGTGGGCTAGGGGGGAGTGCGCCTGGGCGGCCGGGGAATCGGATGCCGGCCAAGCCGGCGATCCCGTTGCGCAGCAGGTAGACCGCCAAGATGAAAGCAGCACCGAGAACCAGCGTGCCGTGTCCGCCGAGGTCCGGTCCGTAAACGTCGCGGATCAGGACCACCAGCGCGGCGCCGATGGCGGGCCCCCACAGCGAACCCGCCCCGCCCACGGCCACCGCAAGCAGGGCCAGGGCCGAGGTCGTGAACCCGAGCTCGGCCGGCGTGATGAACGCGAACCGCTGGGTCCCCAGTAGCCCGCCGGCCAGTCCGGCGACAGCACCGGCTATGACGAACCCGGACAGCTTGTAGCGGAACGGTGAGTACCCGAGCGAACGCATGCGCGGTTCGTTGTCCCTGATTCCGCGCAGCGCCGCGCCGAACGGTGAACGCGACACCGACCAGATCACCGCGAAGCCCACAAGCGCGAAGACCAGGGTGTACCAGTACACATAGCCCTCCTGGTCCAGCGGTGTGCCCAAGACCTCGACGGCAGGTATGCCACTCAACCCGTTGTCCCCACCAGTCACGTCCGACCAGCTTTCGGCCAATTGCTGGATCAGTTCACCGATGGCCAACGTGAGCATCAGGAAGAAGACGCCATGTGATCGGACCGCCAGCCAGCCGGTCGCCGCGGCAGCGAAAGCGGCAACCACGACGGCGGCTAGCAGGGGAATCGGCGCCGCTGCGGTCCAGTACTTCCCCACCAGTCCGGCAGCGTAGGCGCCGACCCCGAAGTAGGCCGCATGCCCTAACGAGGGCAGACCGGTGACGCCGACGAGCAGATCCAGGCTGACCGCCAACAACGCGAAGATCAGCATCCGCGCCAGCATGGAGGTAGGGAACGGGGCGACGAACAGCGGCACGGCCGCGAGAACGACCAACACCACCAGTGCGATCAACCGTCCGACCGGCAGCGGGCGAGTCACACCGCACCTGCTCGACTGCCGAACAGCCCCCGGGGGCGGATGATCAGGACCACCGCCAGCGCGCCGAAGAGGATGAAGGATGCGAACTCCGGCAGCAGCGCTCGGCCGAGGGACTCGACCTGGCCGATCAGCAGTGCTCCGATCAGCGCCCCCCGCACCGAACCGAGCCCGCCGATGACGATCACCACGAGGGCAAGCAGCAGCACGGTTTCATCCAAGCCCGTGCGCGCGCCGTACACCGGACCACCAAGTACGCCCGCGACCGCGGCGAGCACGGACCCGAACGCGAAAACGCCGGCCTTGACCTTGCGGTTGTCCACGCCAAGGGCGGCTACCATCTGCCGGTCGCTCACACTGGCCCGGATCAGTGCTCCCAGCGGAGTCTTCTCGATCACCAGCCACACCGCGACCGCCAACACCGCCCCGACTCCGATGAGTGCCAGTCGATAGGCCGGATACGTGTTGCCGAACACCTGCACCGAGGCATTGAGTCCCGGGGGTGCTCGGACGTTCTGTACGTCGTCGCCGAAGATGATCGAGATCAGCTCAGCCACCACGAGTGCCACACCCAGGGTCAGCAGGGCCTGGTCCAGGTGGCCACGCCCGACCAAAGGCTCGGTCGCCACAGACAGGATCAATCCGGCGACCAACCCAAAGCCGGCCGCCACCGCCAGTGCGGTCAGGAATCCGGCCCATGAGGACGCGCCACCGGTGAACTGGTAGCCGACGTAGGCCCCGATCAGGTACAGCGCTCCGTGGCCCAAATTGAGCACGTCCATCATCCCGAAGACCAACGAGAGGCCCACCGCGAGGATAAACAGCAGCGACCCGATCGCCAGCCCGTTGAGAATCGAGACGAAGTTGTCGGTGAACCATCCGATCATGACGGCCGCACTCTAGCCGGGCCGCTTGCTACTGGCCGTACTCGCCTAGCTCCTCGATGACCGCATTGATCAGGCCGCCGTCACCCTCCTGCACCTCGCGGAGGTACTCGATGTGGTTTGGCGACTGACCGTCGAAGGTCCACGGCCCCCGCGGACTGTCGCTGATCTCGCCGAGTCCACCGAGCGCCTCGGCGAGGGCGTCACCCGACAGATCCTCGGTCTCGGCCAGGGCCAGACCGAGTACCAACGCGCAGTCCCACACCTGCATGGAGAAGCAGGTTGGCAGAGCGTCGTAGGCCTCCTGATATGCCTCGACGAATTCCTGATTGGCCGGGTTGTCGATCTCGGTGGAGTAATGCAACGTCGTCCGTACGCCCAGCGCCGCATCGGCCTGGGCCTCGAGCACACTGCCCTCGGTGAGAAAACCGGTGCCGAAGAGCGGCACCGTGTCCTTGACTCCGAAGCTGGCGTACTGCTGAACGAAGCTGACCGCCTCGCCTCCTGAGTAGAAGACGTAGGTGGCGCCAGCGCCGGACCCGGGGATCGCCGACAGGAACGGCTGAAAGTCCTGGGTCGTACCGAACGGGGTGAGCGCCGAACCGGCGATCGTGCCGCCGGCCCCTTCATAGGCGGCGGTGAACGCGGCGATCACCTCCTGGCCAGCCGCGTAGTCCGGGGCCATCAGGTACACCCCACCCTCGACAGCCTGATCGGCCAGGTATTCACCCATCGCCCGGGGCGACTGGGCATTGGTGAACGAAGGCCGCCAGATGTAGGGGCTGGCGTCGGCACCGGTCAGCGCTACCGCTCCCGCGTTGCCGATCAGCAACACCTTTTTCGCAGCGGTGACCGCCTCGGCCGAGCCCAGGGCAGTCGCCGAGTTGACGATGCCAACGAGCACGTCGACCTGCTCACGCTGCAGCAGGCCCTGCACGGCCGGTACGCCGGTGTCTGGTCCTTCGCCTTCGTCCCCGATGATGGTTTCGACCTCGTATCCGCCGAGCATTCCGTCGTTGCGCTCGAGAAAGAGGTCCCAGCCGTTCTGCATGTCAACGCCGAGTGGCGTGTAGACGCCGTCCTGCGGGATCACCAGACCGACCTTGATCGATCCGCCGCCTCCGCCGCCGCCTCCGCCGCCGCCGCCTCCACCGCCGCCGCCGCCGACGCTGCTGCCACAGCCCGCGGTTGCGGCGAGACCGGCCAGGCCGAACAAGCCGAGAGCATTGCGCCTGGTGAGAATCGGTTGGGTCATGAGCTACCCCTCAGGTCGTATGGCGGACGAGCATTGGAGCCTACTAACGCTTTGCGTCCAGCGCTGCCCGAAACGAGTCCCTCAGGATCTGCACCGCACCGACGATGTCCTCCCCCAGATACCTGCCGGGCACCCCGACTCGGGCGGCCGATGGGAGGAAGGCGTTGCCGGCGTAGAACAACTGCGTGCCGGTACCGGCCGCTGCCTGCAGCGCGGATACCGTCGCTCGGCGGTGGGTGGTGATGTGTGAGACAACGATGGTGGCCGCTGCCACAGTGGCGTGGATGGCCTCGGTGAGGGCCACTGGGGGAATGCGATCACCAAGCAGATGGCAGTTCCAGCCGCGGTAGGCAAGGAGGACCCCCATGGCCTCCAGACCGACGGTGTGCAAGTCCTGGGGTCCACAGCTCAACAGGATGCGCTCAGGTTGCCACGGCGGTGGCGCCTGCGACCGGACCTTCAGCAGCCAGGCCCGGGTGGCCTGGGTCACGAGATGCTCCTGCGACACGTCGCACCGGCCGGTCTGCCAGACCACGCCGATCTGGCGCATTCCAGGCAGGACGACCCGACAGAGCACGTTGGCGAGGCCGAACCGGTCCAGGCACTCGTCGAGCAGACCCTCCAATTCTCTGGCGTTCCTGCTCTCGGCGACAGCAACGAACGCGTCAATGACTGAGCGATACGGCTCGGCTACGTCCAATGCATCACGGACGAGCACCGCCGCCTCGGCCGTACGCCGACCGCGACTGATCTCGTCTCGCATCAGCCGCAGATCGGCGATCTCTCGCGCTGAGTAGCGGCGATGCCCCCCGCCCGTACGCGCTGTCTTGGCCAGGCCATACCGCCGCTCCCAGGATCGGATCGTCGGCGCGGGGATGGCCAACAGTTCACTCACCGCCTGGATGGACAGACCCCGGCCACGCTCCAATAGGTCCGTCACCACCGAGCACTCACCATAAATGGGATACGTCGGCAACCCCGGTACCGGTTCATCGCGCTCAACCGACGCAGAGCACGACGACCGTCCCATCGTCCTCCAGTGGCTCGCGCCATGAGTCCGAGACGGCTCGCAGGATCGCCCGCTCGTTCCTGGCTAGTTGGCGATGGGTCAGCGTGAAGCTCGGGTCGTCATGCCCCGTCCCCAACGGCGCATGAATCGGGCCCTCAAGCTCATTGACCCTGCCGTGGACACCGGCCAGGACGCGTGCGGGTGCCCGCAGTTGACCCACGTGAAAGTGCTCGTCGCGGCTTTCCAGCGGGCGATGAGCGCGGTGACGAAGAAATCTGGGTTCCCTAGCAGCCGCACAGTGTCATGCGTAGCGCGCAGCGCGTCTCCCAGCCCATACCCGCTTCTCCGCGCGGCCCAAGGTGTTCGTGGCCATCCTGATCATTGTCATCGCGGCTGCTGTGGCAGCTGGGGTGAAGGGAATCGTCCAGAACACCATGGGTGGACTCTCCTACGGGACGGTGCTCGCCAACGCCGCATCCATCCTCATCCTGGCTCTGGGCGTCATTGCCGCCCTGAACCAGCTGGAGATCACCGAGAATGTGATGAATGCGGTGCTGTATGCCACCCTGGCCGCTATCGTCGGGATCGTGATCATCTCCGTCGGGGGCACCGGCATCGCGCCGATGCGCAGCCGCTGGGAGAGCGCGTTGGCCAAAGGGTCGACTGCTGGGGGCTGCCATGTTTCGGGGCGGCTCCCAGCGGTTACCACTTCAGCAGCACCACACCGTCAAAGAGAATGAGGGATCGACCGTCATGACGACGTACCCGCGTGACCCCGAGCCGGGCGGGCAGCCGGCCGCTGGAAACATGGGGCAGTCCGTACCGCCGCATCAGCAGGGCGTTCCCGGCGAGCGACACGCCAGGCTGGGCCCCGACGCCGACCGGCCGGGTGACCAGAGGTATGAACAGGGTGTTCCCGACGAGCGGCGCGGCATGCCGGGCCCCGATACCGATCGGCCGGGTGACCAGCGCCACGATCAGCGCCACCTCTCCCACGCCGACAGCGGCGCAACTGACCTCACGCATACCGGGCTCGATCACAAGAGCGTCCGGGCGCGAGAGAAGGAAGCCTTCGGCGGGATCAAGTTCGGATCCGCCTTCTTCGGCTGGCTGACCACGGTCGGCGCGACGGTCCTCTTGGTCGCCATTGGCACGGCCATCGCGACCGCCATCAATGCCGACAACGAGTTGTCGACCCAGGATCTGCGCAACGCCGGAATTGGCGCGGCCATCGGGCTTCTCGTAATTCTGTTCATCGCGTACTTCATCGGCGGGTACGTGGCCGGTCGGATGGCTCGCTTCAACGGTGCCCGGCAGGGCTTCGCCGTGTGGCTGTGGGCGGTGATCATCGCGATCATCCTGACGATCGTGGGAGTCATCGTCGGCAATGAGACAGACATCATCGGGCCCGTGAATCTGCCTGACATCCCCGTGGACTCGGGCGACTTGACAGCGGGCGGCCTGATCGCGCTGGCCGCGGTGCTCGTGGTCACTCTGGTCGCGGCGATACTCGGTGGACTGGCCGGAATGCGCTTCCACCGCCGAGTGGACCGAGCGGGATTCGACACGTCCCTCGACCGAGATGACGATGGCCGCCGTCTCGACAGACATGACGATGGCCGCCGTCTCGACAGAGACGCCGATGGCCGCCGTCTCGACAGAAAGGACGATGGCCGCCGTCTCGACAGAGACGCCGACAACCGCTAGTCCCAGCCAGCGTTCCGGGGGCGCGCCGTGTGGGCCGGCGGTTTCGACAAGAATCCGGGCGCGCTGCGCTGCTCCCCGCGGCCAGCGTTGCGGGTTGCGCGAGTTGTGCGCCGGCGGTTTCGATAAGAATCCGGGCGCGCTGCGCGCGCGCTAGAAGTGGGCCAGTAGGTCGCGGAAGCGCTCGAGCCGCATGACACCGGTGTCGGACGGGTCGACGTCCTCGTGCTCGAGGACCCAGGTGTTGTCGTTGGGAATGAAGACCGCGTTCAGGCCGGCCAGGCGGGCTGGGTTGATGTCGGACTTGGGTGAGTTGCCGATCATCCAGGTCTGCGCCGGGCTGAGGGATTCCTGGGCCACCAGCCAGCGATAGGTGTCGACGTTCTTCTCGGTGACGATGTGGATGTTCCGGAAGTGGTGCCCCAGTCCGGAGACGTCGACCTTGTTCTGCTGTTCGTCACGCTGCCCCTTGGTCAGCAACAGCAACTCGTGACGAGTGCCGAGTTCAGCCAACGTCGCGGCCACCTCGGGCACCAGTTCGACGCGATGCTCGACCAGGGCCACGGCGAGCGCGTCGATCTCCTGGCGCTCGACCTCGGTCGCGGGGCGGTCCTGGAGGTGGGCGAAGCACTCGCCCAAACTGCGCAGGAAGACCTGGCTCCCGTACCCGTGCGCCACGGTGTTGGCCGCCTCGATGTCGTTGAACACCGCGCGGATCGCCGTACGGTCCAGGGTCGGATGCCGCAGCCACTCCATGAAATCGTCGATGACGCGCTCGAAGAGGACGTTGTTCTCCCACAGCGTGTCGTCGGCGTCGAAGACCAGCGTCTGCCCGGCCCTATTACGCATCGTGCCGCGGTCGACCTTTAGCCAAAGAGGGTATTCGCCTGGTCGATCAGCAGGATGATCGAGAAGCCGCCGTAGAAGAGCACTGCCCAGCCGAGGGCGACCAATCGACCACCCGTCAGCCCGATCTCGCGCGGCAGGACGCCGCGGTTGAGCCTGATCAACAAGATCGAGTACACGAACATGACAAGACCGTTCAGCGACGAGGCGATGACGAGCAACACGATCGGCTGGGTGACACCGGAGAGCAGGATCACCGATCCGAACACGATCTCGGTCCAGACGGTGACGAAGTAGAGCTTGCTCTCGGTCCACCGCTGGCTGTCCCGCAGAGGTCCGGTTCTGAGTACGTCGGCAGTGACCCGCCCGACCATGTCCAGCACGGCCAGGTTGGTCGAGAACAGCACCACGGTCCCGATCAGCCAGAACGTCGTGCCCAGCCAGGCCCCCTGCCGGTCCGCCAGGGCCTCGCCCTGGAGCCGGATGAAGTCGAAGCTCGCGGCTTCCCCGCCGATGCCGACAGTGACGTAGGTGAGGGTCATGAACACGAACAATGTGATCGCGCCGATGACGAAGAAGGTGGTGAACTGCTCGCGCTCGGCCACCTTCCACCAGCCGCGCCAGCGGCGCATGTTCTCTTCATCCCGCCGGAAGAGGTAGCCGGTGGTCGGCGCGGCTACCTCTTCGCCGGTGATCGGCGACACGATCTTCGGCAGCCGGGCACCCATGCCCAGTCCCTTGTCCCGCACCCAGTTGGACTGCACCAGGTTGAGGGCTCCACCGGCACCGGCGAAGGCGATCGCACCGAGCAGGGTCGCGGCTCCGATCTGCGAGATCCCGTCCGGGATCTCGTCGACGGCGAGGAAGCCGCTGCCGAGGGCCGCGTACCCGTCGATCCCGAGGAGGAACAGCATCGCGTAGAGCACGAACAGCGCGATCAGCCCGACCAGGAAGAACTGGATCTTCTCCACGGTCCGGTACACGACCGGGGAGAGCGTCAGCACGATGCCGATCAAGAAGAGGACTCCGATCGTGATGTAGGGGATCGAGTCCTCCGAGAAGCCAAACGCGAAACTCAGCGTCGTGGTGCCGCCGGTCGCCCACCCCGGCCACGCCCACGGCACGATCGTCATGATCACGAACAGCACACCCCACGGCTTCCAGAGCCGGGTGAAGCCAGTTACCGCGGTCTCGCCGGTGGCCAGCGTGTAGCGCTCGATCTCCATGTTGAGGAAGTACTGGGTCAACACGCCGAGCAGGGTCAGCCAGACCAGGGTCAGGCCGACCTGCGAGGTGATGTAGGGCCACAGCACGAATTCGCCGGACCCGATGGCGCCGGCGAGCAGCAAGACGCTGGGGCCGAGGACCCGCTTCAGCGGGAGCGGCTCAGGAAGGTCGGCGTATTTAGCCGGTGTGACGTACTTGCTCGGCAGCTCCGTCGCGACGGACGAGTCGCCTGGCGCGGTTGATGCGGGCTCGGACATGATCGGCCAATCTCCTTCGCTGAGGTGATCTGACGAGGTCGACTCCCCGAATCGAGGCATCGAGGACTTCGGCTGTGTGCGCCATGGCGATCGAGGCGCCCTGGCGGCGGATGGACGAGGCGACCTGCATCAGGCAGCCAGGGTTTGCGGTGACCAGCACTTCGGCTCCGGTCGCGAGGACGGCTGCGGCCTTGCGGTCGCCGAGTTCTCGGGCCGGTTCCGGATTCAGCACGTTGTAGATGCCGGCCGAGCCGCAACAGATATCCGGATCGGCGATCTCCCTGACCACCAGTCCGGGGATCGCGGAAAGCAACCGGCGAGGCTGGCTGCGTACGCCTTGGGCGTGCGCGAGATGGCAGGCGTCGTGGTAGGCGGCGATGAGCGGCAGCGGGTGCCGAGGGGCGAGCTGACCCAACTCGACGAGGACTTCGGAGAGGTCGCGCACCCTGGCGGCAAAGGCCTTGGCCCGGTCGGCGTAGTCCGGGTCGTCGGCCAGCAGGTCGGCGTACTCCTTCATCACCGACCCGCAGCCCGCGGCGTTGACGACGACGTACTCGACGCTGGCCGCCTTGAAGCAGTCGATCACCGAGCGGGCCAGGCGCTGCGCCTCGGCCTCGCGTCCGTTGTGCACGCTCAACGCGCCGCAGCAACCTTGACGCGTGGGTACGACGACCTCGCAGCCCTCGGCGCGCAGGACCCGTGCCGTGGCCGCGTTGACATCCGGAAAGAACTCGCGTTGCACGCAGCCGAGCAGCATCCCGACCACTGCGCGCTTGGCTCCGATGGCCGGGAGCCGCTCGGGGAACTTCACGTTGGGGCCGAGCCGCGGGGCGAGTGACTCGAGTGCGGCCAGCCTCGGTGCCCGGGCCAGGATCCCGCTGCGGCGCACCAGGCGTTCCAGGCCGGTGCGCTGGTAGATGCGCAGTGGGCCACGCAGCAGCCTGAGCCGTCGCGGGTACGGGAACAGGGCGAAAATCGCGCCGCGCAGCAGCCTCTCCCGCGCGGTTCGACTGTGCCGGCGCTCGACCTGCGCTCGGGTGGCCTCGATCAACTTGTTGTACTGGACGCCGGACGGGCAGGCGGTGACACAGGCCATGCAACCAAGACAGGCGTCGAAGTGCTGGACCATCGTGTCGGTCATCGGCTCACCGGCCAGCCCGGTCTCCATCAGGTAGATCCGGCCGCGGGGGCTGTCCATCTCCTCGCCCCACAGGGAGTAGGTAGGGCAGGTCGGCAGGCAGAACCCGCAGTGCACGCAGTCCGCAACGAGCTCGGGGGCGGGCGGGTGGTGGTCGTCAAAGGCGGGGGTGGCGGCGGGCGTGGCGCCGGGGGTGGCGGCGGGCGTCGCGGTCATCAGATCCCCCCGACGAACCGGCCGGGCGCCAGCCGATGCTCGGGATCGAGTTGGTCCTTGAGCCGCTTCATCAGGTCCAGACCGCTGACCGGCCCCCATACGTCCAGCATCCGGCGGGTCGGCGCCGGGCCGGTCAGCACGACCACCGTCCCGTCGAAGCTCGCCGCGACCGTCCTCAGCTCGGCAAGCACCTGTCCGGTCGCTGCGGGATCGGTTCCGGCTGGGAGCGCGGCGTACAGCACTCCGGCGGCCGAGCCGCGCACCGAGATCGGCGCTCCCAAGCGTTGGCCGAGACCGCGGGCCGCCGTCAGGACGGGGCCGACTCCGCTCAGCGTAGTGCTGATCTTGAAGCCGATATCGCCTGGCTCGAACGGGTAGCGTCCGAACGAATCCGGTAGCTCACCGATCTCGCTGGTCGGGCCCAACAACGTCTGGGTGGTCTCCACCCGGGCACCGACGCCTGCCTCGACTCCCTCGATCAGCGCGAGCACGCTGGGCGCACCGTCGGCGGGCTGGCTGACCTCCACGGCACTTGGCACGACCTGCGATCTCAGCACCCGCAACGCCGCCTGCGCGGCGAGCTCGCCGTCGGGCATCTCGACGGTGACGGCCCGACGCGTCCTGGGCAGCGGATGCAGACGGAGCGCGACCTCGGTGATCACGCCGAGGGTCCCGAAGCTGCCCGTGAGCAGCTTGCCGAAGTCGTAGCCGGCCACGTTCTTGACCACCTTGCCGCCGGCCTTCGCGATCACACCGTCGGCGCGGACGAACGTGATCCCGATCAGCAGGTCGCGAAGCGTCCCGTAGCGGACCCTTCGCGGACCACTGATGTTGGCGGCCACCGTCCCACCGACGGTCGCCGACGGGAATGCACTGTCCAGTGCCAGTTCCTGGTCTGCCCCGGCCAGCGTGGACCGCAGTTCGGTCAGCAGGGTCCCAGCCCGGACGATGGTGATCAGGTCGCCAGCGGCGTGCTCGACGACACCGCTCATCGCGGTCGTGTCGATGACCAGGTCGACCTGGTCGGGCGGGAAGGCCCAGTCCTGCTTGGTCCCGGCGCCCCTGGCGACCACGTGCAGACCGTTTTGGGCGGCCACCCGGAGGACTTCTGCGGTCTGCTCGGTGCAGGACGGCACGGCGACGTAGGCCGGCAGGACGCCATCGATGGCGTCGGTCGAGGTCGCCGGGCGGACACGATCGTCGACGACCTTGCTCAGATCGTCGAGTACCGCGCCGTTGCTCATCTCAACACCGTCATCTAGAAGACCTCGGCCAAACCTTGGGCCTGGAGTGGATGGGAGCCGCGGTGGCGGCCGGGCACCTCGCCGCACAGCCGTGGCGTGGGGAAGATTTTGCCGGGGTTGGCCAGGTGGTCGGGGTCGAAAGCACAGCGCAGCAGTTGCATCGTGTCCAGGTCGTCGTCGGTGTACATCCGCGGCATGTGCTTGGCCTTGTCCATGCCGACCCCGTGCTCACCGGTGATCGAGCCGCCGTGCTCAATGCACAGGTCGAGGATCGCACCGGAGAGCTCCTCGGCCCGCTCGGCCTCACCCTCGACAGCGGCGTCGAAGAGCACCAGCGGGTGCAGGTTCCCGTCCCCGGCGTGGAAGACGTTGGCCACCCGAACCCCGTGTTCGGCCGAGAGCTCGCCCATCCGGCGCAGCACTTGGGGCAGCGCGGTCCGTGGGATCACCCCGTCCTGGACGATGTAGTCGGGGCTGATCCGGCCGACCGCGGCGAAGGCGGACTTGCGCCCCTTCCAGAACAGGGCGCGCTCGGCGTCGTCGGCGGCGATCCGGATCTCGAAGGCACCGGCCGTACGGCAGTGCGCCTCGACCTGGTCGAACTGCGCCTCAACCTCGCTGACCGGTCCGTCGAGTTCGACGATCAGTACGGCGCCGGCCCCGCGGGGATAATTGCAGTGCACCGCTGCCTCGGCGGCCTCGATCGCCAGAGCGTCCATCATCTCGATCGCGGCGGGGATCACCCCGGCGCCGATGATCGCCGACACCGCGGCCCCGGCGTCGTCGGTGGAAGCGAAGGCAGCCAGCAGGGTCCGCACCGCTTCCGGGGCCCGCATCAGCCGGACGGTCACCTCGGTCGCGATGCCGAGGGTGCCTTCGGAGCCGACGAAGGCTCCGAGCAGGTCGTAGCCGGGTGGGTCCGGTGCCTTTCCGCCGAGCCGGACGATCCCACCGTCGGGGCTGGCGAGCTGGATGCCGGTGACGTGGTTCGTGGTGAAGCCGTACTTCAGGCAGTGTGCGCCGCCGGAGTTCTCGGCGACGTTCCCGCCGATCGTGCAGATCTGTTGGCTGGACGGGTCAGGTGCGTAGTAATACCCGTACGGCGCCGCGCCTCGGCTGACGTCCAGATTGGTGACACCCGGTTCCAGCAC
>JALZIX010000311.1 GCA_030860025.1 Actinomycetota bacterium | reverse complement strand
AGCGACGGCTGGGCCGGCCATGCTGGTCTCGTACGGGACGGGGCCGACGCTGTTGGGCGACCCGGCGCGACCGGTGCCGGTATTCAGGCGCGCGGCTCGAGGCCCGACACT
Organism: Actinomycetota bacterium; assembly: GCA_030860025.1. Taxonomy (GTDB): domain Bacteria; phylum Actinomycetota; class Actinomycetes; order Mycobacteriales; family Geodermatophilaceae; genus JACCQS01. Next base: position 3,451 of record JALZIX010000311.1, on the reverse strand, counting down.
TGCCCGTACGCCGCGGCCGGTCGCTCGCAGGCGCACGCCGGGTGCAAGCTCGACGCTGACTCCGAATCCCACGCCTGCTCCCACCCGGCAAATGAGGGCCTTGGGTACGTCCCTCCGCGGCACGATACGCCGCGAGTTGAGGTACCTCCCAGTACCGCTGGCTCCTTGAAAACCTACGCTCAACGGCCCATTCGAATGAGCCCGCTGTCAATCACAGACGACGCCGTCGTCGTCCTTGTCGTTGTACCAGTGGTACTCGGGATCGACACCGCGACGGTACGGCCCGTACCCAGCACGGTTGGCCTGCTGGCAGTTGTGGAATCGGGGGTCGCGACCAGAGTCTGGTGGCGGAGCCGGCGGGGGTACGGGCTCGAGTGTCGGCGCGGGCGTAGGTGCCGGCTCGGGGATCGTCGTGGGCAGGGCGACGCCTCCGTTGCACGGAGGTCCCCAGAGGCCGAGGGCGGCCGTACGGGCTGCCTGTTCCGCTGCAGCGATCTCCGCGTTCTTCGTGGCCGGCGCGATGTCGGTGTGCGTCCTTGCCTGGCCGGCACCCGCCGAGAGGACGGAGAAGTCGCGACCGTCCGGTAGGAGGACATAGGCGATGGTTGCCCCGGAGCTGTCGACCTCTCCTTGGGTGGGGTCGGAGACCAGGCGCACCTCCTGTTGCAGGAGCGCGTCGCTCGCGAACCGCAGCGACTCGACGGCCCAGCATTGGAGTCCTGCCGCGCTGCCGGCCACCTCTGGGGCGTCGATACCGATCAGCCGTACCGTCTCCAATCCGCCCTCCCGCAGGACCACCACGGTGTCGCCGCTCATGATCGTTGTCACCGTGGCGCTCTGCGTCTGGGTGGGGGTTGGCGTGCCTCTGGGCGACGTGGTCCCAGCGGTCGGGCGCTCGGTCGTCGTTCTCGACGCGACCGTCTGCGCGGGCCCGTCGGAGTTGAGTGCGGTGCAGGTAGCCAGCAGGAGGAGGAGCGACAGAGGTGCTCCTAGCGCTGCGGCCCAGCGCTCGGTACGGGTGCCGCTCCACCACCAGTCGCGCAACCACTTCGCCCGGCTGGGTGCGAGCCCCTCGCGGGACTCGTCGAAAGTGAACCGGGGACTGGTGACCGCTCGCGGCGGTTGACCGTCGTCGTCTGCGGGAGGGGCGCCGGCGTCAGTCATCCCGACCCCGATCGTCGGTTTCGGAGAAGGCGTGCAGTACGGCGAACATGCGTCGATGTGCATCCTCGCCCAGGGGCACCACGGTCTGGGCAGGACCCTCGCGCACGAGTTCCGCGCCCATGGCCCGGAGTAGTTCCGCCTCGAGATCGACCGCCTGCCAGTGGACGGTTTGCATCTCGCGGCGGAGGAAGACGCCGGTATAGATCAGACTGATGCTCTTGCTCGGCAGCGCACCGGTCGCCGCTGCTTCCTTCCGTACCGCGACGATCCGAACCTCGTCTGTTGCCGGTGCGACGGCGAGCGTCTCCCGGACAGTCGCCAGAACAGTCGAAGCCAGGGCGTCCACGTAGAGATTGTTCACGTCGAGTTTGGAGCGCTTCTGCAGTTCGGGCCTCCCGGTCGCGGTTGTGGCGACTGTCTGCTCCGGTACGAGATCTGGCTGCCCGAAGGTGACCACACAGCTGACGTACCGTCCGGTGAACGGGTCCATTCCGGCGTCCACACATGTCGACTCGGGTGCGATGTCTGTCAGGGCGTCGTCCACGGTCGCCACAACCGCGTCTCGGTCATGGGCGTTCAGGGCGTTCCAATAGGCGTCGTACTCCTGTTGCAGTCGGTCTGCTTCTTCGCGCGCCGTGGTGAGTTGCTGATCTGCGAATGCGATGGCCGCTGTCCGAGCGTCCTGCCGCGCGGCGTTGCGACGGCCTCGGTTGAACCAACCCACGTTGGCCATCGCCTGGGGCAGGAACTGCTCTTCGACCCGGTCGACATCAAGCGGCTTTGGGTCCGGCACGAACGCTTGCTGGGTGACCGGGAAGTCGGCGAGGTGCCGACTCGTCATGAGACGTTCAGTCTGGAGAACGTCCAGGACGGTGTCCGCCTTATCGGCTGCCCGAGTCTGACCCTTCAGTTGGGTCAGCGTCGGGCTGGCCGGCTCGGGTGCGCTGCGAGGCTGAGCGCCGATCGAACCGCTCACGATTGCGTCGTAGGAGACGGGATCGATGCCGGTGGAGAACCCGGTGAGAGCGGATCCGACACCTCCGCGCCCAGCTGTGGGGTCGATGGTGGCCCGGATGCCCCGGCTGGTCGCTCGCAGGCGCACGCCCGGTGCGAGCTTGACGCTGACTGCTAAATCCACGCCTGCTCCCGGTCGCAATGAGGGCGTTGGGCCCCGTCCCTCAGCGGCGCAGGATACGCCGGTGGTCATAGACCCAGGTTTGGTGCGCCGGGCAGCGGGAGCCCGGAGCGGTACGCCGAGGCGCGGGTTGTCGTATACTTGGCGTATGCATACGAGTATGCGTGTCACCGCTGAAAACCGCGACGCCTTGACCCGAATCGCCAAAACCGAGTTGGGCGGCGTCAGTTTGGACGAGGCCCTGCGCATCATCCTCTTCGAGCACCAGTTGCGAGTGTCCTTGGGCCGTCTCGCGGCCGACCCTGCGATGTACACGGACTACCTGCGTGAGGCGGCCGAACTCGCCGAGGTCGACACCGCAGTTCTCGAGTGACCGCCACGGAGATCGCGCCTTGGCAGGTGTGGTGGACCGATTTCGAGCCGCAGGTTGGACGCGAGCAGGGAGGTCTTCGGCCAGCGATCGTGGTCGGCACGACGATTGCGTGCCAGCTGCCGAACCAGCTGGCATTCGTCGTCCCATGTACGACCACGGATCGCAAGCTGCCAGTTCATCCCGCTATCAGCGCGCTCGATCAACCGAGCTTCGCAATGTGCGACCAGCTCAAATCGATTAGCCGGCAACGACTGATGCGCCGGCATCCGGGGCAGTTGCCGCAGGACGAGATCGAGGCCATCAAGTTCGTGCTGCGTCAGATGATCGACACCCGCTGAGGCCGATGATCGGTACAGGAACCTCTTCCGGTGCACCTGTCCGACCCGCAAGGTCTCCGAGACGCTAGACCCGTAGCGTGATTCGAACGCGTGCCCCATCATCGCGCAGGGGTGGAGCGTCTAGGACTTCCTAGGCCTGTCGGGGGAGCCACAGAACCCCGCCGTAAATGGTGACCAGATGCGAGTGAGCGGCAGCCGACAGCGCAGTGGCGATGATGCCCACGTAGTTGCGTTGCCTCGGGAAGGTGGTGTCGTCGGTGTAGATGAGCGACGGCACCAGTTCGGCGCTTGCGACTCGACTCCGTCGCAGAGGCGCGAAGTCAATCACGTTGTTTGTGACCAGGATTCTTTCCTGGTCCAAGGCCGCGACGAGCACGCTGTGGTCGTCCTGGGCGCACAGCAGTCGGTCATCGGCTACGCATACGCAGTCGATGCCGTCCC
>JALZIX010000308.1 GCA_030860025.1 Actinomycetota bacterium | reverse complement strand
GTGACCAGGGCATCACCGCGGCGGACGTCCTCCAGCGCCACCCCGCGCAGATTGACGGCGACTCGGGCCGTCGCCTCGACCCTTTCCCGCGCCTGTCCGAGGCTCTGCAGCCCGCGAACGCTCACCGCCGTACCTGCCGGGTGCACGGTCAGCTTGTCCCCAACCGAAAGGGTGCCCCCAGCCAACGTGCCGGTCACTACCGTGCCAGCGCCCCGGATCGTGAACGCGCGGTCCACCCACAAGCGCACGTCCGCGGACCGATCGGGTTCGGGCAGGCCGGCGACGAGATGTTGCAGGGACGATCGGAGTTCTGCCAGCCCCGCACCGGTACGAGCACTCACGGCAACCCAGGGAAGATCGCGCAGGGTGGTCCGGGCGAATTCACCCATCGCTAGTTCGAGGGCGGTGTCCGGCTCCTCGAGGTCCACCCTGGTGATCACCAACAGTCCATGGCGTACGCCCAACGCGTTGAGTGCGTCGAGGTGCTCGGCTGACTGGGCTTCCCAGCCCTCGTCGGCTGCCACCACGAACAGCACGGCGGGCACCGGACCCACCCCGGCCAGCATGTTCGCGACAAAGCGCTCATGCCCCGGCACGTCGACGAAGGCCAGGGTCTCGCCGGTCGGCAACGTCGTCCAGGCGAAGCCGAGGTCGATGGTCATCCCCCGACGCCGTTCCTCCGCCCAACGATCGGGCTCCATGCCGGTCAGTGCGCGGACCAGGGTCGACTTCCCGTGGTCGACGTGGCCGGCGGTCGCGAGTACGTGCACGCGCTCAGCCGAGTCCAGGAACTAGACGCGGGACCGGTGCTGAGGTCATAGTGGCGACAACACTATATTGTAGATTCTCGACTCGGAGGGCCTCATATGCCGCTCATGGTTGTCGATCCTCGCATCCCGCCCGCCCGCCAGGAGAAGATCCTGGGCACCCGGCGCGAATCGATGTCGGGACGCAAGGTCATGCTGTTCGACAACGGAAAGATGGGCTCCGACTACGGCCCGTACAGCGCGCTGTTCGAGCGAGTCAGTGCCGCGCTGCGGTCACGTTTCGACGATGTCGAGGTGATCCACTACTCCGAAGATCTCCTTCGCGCCAAGGAGGACCGGCTGGAAGACCTCGCCCGATGGATCGCTGATCAGGATGTCTCCGGGGTTGTCTTCGCGTTGTGTGATTGGGGCGTCAGCCAGCCCACAGCCATCCTGGCCGCGCGTCTGGAAGCGCTCAACGTCCCGACGACGATTATTGCGACCCCCGTCGGCACCAGCCAGGTGCTGGCCAACGCCGCACAGATGGCGCCGGGTCTGCCGGTGACCACAATCCAATCCCTGCGGTCAGCGAGCCAGGAAGCCATGGTCGCCGAAGCCGATCAGCTGGTTGGCGAGATCCTCGACGGCTTGCTCCTTCCGGTCTCGGAGCTGCGTGAGCGCTTCGACAAGCGACCCATCAACGCCCCTGCTCCTGCCTCGGAATCCGGGCTGCTCGAGATCACCGGCGAAGACTCCTCCGCGGAGTTCACCGAGGCCATGCGCGCCAGCCAGTTGGGAGACGGCCTGCCGCTGGTTGCGCCGACGCGGGAGAAGGTCGAACAGTTCCTCGCTGCCGCTTCCGAGCGTCCAGACGACAGGATCTGGCCCGTGATTCCGCCGCGCAGCACGGCAGTCACTGCACAAGAGGTGGCGGCGGTGGCCGTGGCGGCGGGCTGTGAGCCCACGTGGGCACCGATCGTCTTCGCGGCCTACCGGGCCATGGCAGCACCGGAGTTCCGGCTGTTCCAGGGCGCTATCACCACTCATCCCGGTGGAACCCTGGTCTTTGTCAGCGGGCCCGACGCGCAGCAGTACGGGTTCGCCTCCGGCCGCGGGGCCTTGGGGCCGGGGTTTCCGGCAAACGCGACCACGGGGCGCGCGATTGCCCTTGGTTACTCCTTCCTGCTGGGGGCGATCCCGGGCGGTGCAGATCTGACGGCCCAAGGATCTCCCGCGCAATATGCCTACTGCTGCGCGGAGAACCTGACCGACAGCCCCTGGGATGGTCTGCACGCTAGCCAGGGATTCCCTGACCAGACGACGGTGACCGTCCTGAAGTGCGAGGGGCCACACAACGTTCTGGACCAGCAGAGCACCGATCCGGCACAGCTTCTGCTGACGGTCGCCAGTTGCCTTGCCACGTTGGGTTCCAATGCTGCCTACGTCACCGGCGCCGAGACGATGGTGATGCTCAACCCCGAGCACGCCCGGCTCCTGGCTGAAGCCGGCTGGACCAAGTTCGACGTAGCAGAATTCCTGTTCGATGCCGCCCGCAATCCGCGCGAGGACCTACGTGGGCGCGGCATCGGACCGATCTGGCCTACCTGGTTCGATTCGGCCCCTCGGGTCCCGGTCACGGCTCGGGTCGAGGACCTCCTGATCACCGTCGCCGGCGGCGCCGGACCGGCTTCCCAGGTCGCGATTCCCTGGGGCTACTCGCGGGCGGTGACCCGGCCGATCACGAGTTGAGCACGCGACCGGAAAGGGTCGTGGTCACCGCATGGGACAGGCCCCAGGGAATCGCGACCTGGGAAGCCAGCCCAGGGGCACCGGCTACCACGACCAGGAAGTCCTCGGGGCCGTGCGCAACCGGCACCGGGTCCAAGTCAGCAAAGGAATCGGGCCACAGCGGTGAGATGCCGCGCCCGGCCAAGGCTGCCCGGGGATTACGAGCCTGCTCGAACAGGTAGTGAGCCACATCCGCCTTTGCCCACCCGGCCTCGGCGAGCAGTGCGGCGTGCGCAGGGTTGAGGAAGACGACCGTCTGCGCGCCCGGGAGGTAGGCATTGTTGGAGTGGATCGTCGCGCACGCACGGGCGACTCCGGTCAACAGTGATTCGGGCGTCTGACTGAGATGGTCGAGCACGTTCTTGGGTCCTTCGCAGCGCAGCACCGTCACCGTTGTTTCGCCGCCGACCTGATCGGCGTGCAGCCCCGGCCATGGGCTGGCAGCAAGATCCTCCGCGCAGCAGTACGAGTACTCGGCCGGCGAGCCCTGGATCGTGAGGTCCGCACCGCCGGGCAGCGAGCCGAGCAGGAAGGAGAACGACAGCGCGACCGCGCGACCGATCGCCGCGTTGGCGTGATATCCGGGGCCGAGACAGCCGGGCCCGGACGCTATCTGCAAGCGCTCGGTGTCAGGTCCGCTGACCAGGACGAGCGTTCCGCCCGGGTGGGTGGTGATGGCCGCTTGGAAGAGCCGGAACTCCGGGAGCGCCATGCCGCGGTAGGCCGCCATGATCACCGGCATCCAAAGCGGGCGCGCACCGGCCATGGCCGCGACAACCGCGATATCGCGCGCCACGACCTCAGTGCCCCGTAGTGGCAGTACCGGCCAGACCACCGCGTCCGGGTCTTCGTCCATAGTCTCCAAAAGTCCGGCTACCCGTTCCGGGGTCGGCGCCACCAGTGGAAAGCCGTCGCCCAGCCCCACGCCGGCCATCAGTTCGGTGAAGGCGACAGTGGGATCGGCACCCTCGACGTCGAGGTGACCCGATTCCGATCTCCGACCTGGACGTCGTACGTCCGCGGTGCCGGCCGTGAGTCGCGCCGGCCCGGTCAGGGCGGCGACGATCTCCGGGATCGCGACCGTCGCGTACTGGCTGATCCGCTCCCGGTCTGCACCTTGGAGTACCGGCAGATGCACCAGGGGAAGAAACGGGGCCTCCCCGACCGCGCAGGCGGCTGCCAGGCCCAGTCCCGGTCCTTCGCAGATCGTGCACGTGACAATGCCCCGGCGTTCAAGCTCGACGGCCAGCACAGTGGTCGGCATGCCGACGCCGGCATCCACCAGAGCGAGTACTACCGCATCGACTCCCGTCGCTTCGAGGGCACCGGCGAACTCTGCTATCTCGTCGAGGTCGAGGCGCAGCATGTCCCGGCCACGCTCGTCTAGTGCGATGTTCGCAGCCTCGGCGGGTAACCGGTCACGCAGTACGTCGAAGATGGCGCGCCGAGCGCCGTACTCGGGCGCCAGTTTCCCGTTGTCGAACAACAGCACTCGGCGACCGGCCAGATCGTCGAGTCGCGGAGCTGGACTCAGCGGTTTGGTGACGGCTGGCGGGCGAGGATCGAGAACCGTTGTCATGGTTGGGAGTCGACCTTTCGGCTGATCGCAGTGGTGGGCCCGAAGCTCGGTAGGGAGAGGCTGTGTGTGCCTGGACCACCGCAGACGAAGATGAGCAGGTCCTCGGCGCGGTCGCAGATCGGCCAGTCGGCGATCTCGCACCAGGACGGTCGGCGGGAACGCAGCATGGCTTGGACGGCAGCTGGGGACTTCGCCAGATCGCACCGAGCGTGCTGGAAGAGATAGCGCGAGACGTCGTCGCGGGAGTATCCGCCCGAC
>JALZIX010000301.1 GCA_030860025.1 Actinomycetota bacterium | reverse complement strand
GTGCTGGACAGACTGAGCGGCGCGGCTTCCCAGTGCGCGGAGACGACCAGGATCCCCCTGGGCTTGGGCAAGGACGTCGACCAGGCGAACAGATCACGCATCCAGGCAAGGTCGTCGAACAACGGCGGGGCACCGTGGCTGACGTACATGGCTGGCAGGGAGCCGTCGTCGCTGGTCCAGTTCCGTTGGGCGGCACTGGCCGGATGCATCGAGAACCCTGCCCCCAGGACGGCCGTTACACCAACGCCATCCTCACCGACTCCGGGTACGGAAGGAGGCCACCGGAAGCGAGCTGACTGACAGCTCAACCGCCCAAGATCCCCTCGAGCGCACCCAGTAGGTAGACCACCAGCAAGATGGCTGCGAGGCAGAGCACCAGGGCAACGACCAGTGGAACGACAACCCATCGACGCTTGAAGCGCCACCTCGGCCGCTCCGACGCCGATCGCGCGTGCTGACGGATCGACGAGTTCGGAGCCGGCCACTTCGGCGGACCGCTGGCGATTGCCGACGGCCGTCCGTACGTCGCTGGTCCATACATCTGGGCTGGGGCGTTCGTCGGAGCCCGGGTGGCAGCCTTGCCGGCCTTGCTGGTCGGTGAGCGCGTTGCCTTGGCCAGGGCGGACAGGTCAGCTATCTCCAGCCGAGCCACCTTGGTCGGCTGCCGATGGACGTGGGCGGCCGGCGGCGGCGTGGGCAGCCGGATCATCGGCGGGGCGGGTGCCATCAGCACGTGGTGCAGCCCTGCCCGTACCTGGTCCAAGGTCATCCTTCGAGCCGGGTCCTTGGTCAGACATCCCAGCAGAACCGGAGTCAGCGGTCCGCCGGCGAGAATCGGAACCGGTGGCTCGGTGATCACGGCGAGCAGCGTGGACATCGCGTCACCGCGGTCGAACGGAGGCCGCCCCTCCACAGCCGTGAACAGGGTCGCCCCCAACGACCAGACGTCCACCGCTGACGCGGGGGCCTCGTTGCGAGCCCGCTCCGGCGACATGTACGACGGCGATCCCAGCAGCATGCCTGTCTCGGTGAGGCCGGATTCCCCGCTGGACGTGGCGATGCCGAAGTCGGTCAGCCAAGCTCGCCACTCGGCGCCGATCAGCACATTGTCGGGCTTCACGTCGCGATGCACGATTCCGGCCCGGTGGGCTGCTTGCAGCGCGCTGAGCAAGTCCATCCCGATCCGCGCCACGAGGTCCGGCGGCATCGGGCCCTGATCCCAGAGCACCTGCGTCAAGGTGCGTGACGGAACGTGCTCCATCACGATCCACGGCCTGCCGTCCTCCTCGACGACGTCGTGGACGGTGGTCACCCGAGGATGCACGAACCGGGCGGCGGCTCGTGCCTCACGCAGCGTCCGCTCCCGCAGCGCACGTCGTTCCTCCTCGGCGGCAACGTCGAAGGTGACCTCCTTGATCGCCACCTGGCGGTGCAAGATCGAGTCGGTGGCCAGCCACACCGTGCCCATTCCGCCGCGCCCCAAGGGCGTGCGTAAGGTGTACCGGCCGGCCAAGACCCGGCCCGCGCCGACCGGCTCGGCCATCATGCATCGACGTTACCCGGGGCAGTACCGGCGAAACTGAGGGCGCAGGCCCTCCTCACTTCGTATGTAGTTCGATCCCGCCCGACTCGTCCTGGCGATCGCCGGAGCCACGCCGGGACAGAATTCGGCCCAGCACTCCGCCGATGACGGGCAGCGACCCTACGATGAACGGAAGCTGCCAGACGTCGGCGATCATCACAATTCCGACGACACCCTGGTACTCGTCATCGAAGTTCTTGTCGGCCAGCTGTACCGAGAGACTGAAGTCCACGGCGTTCGCGGTGACCTGACCTCGATTCAGGATCACGGACATGATGTTGAGGCTGCGATCGCCCTCGGGATTCTCGAAGTCCAGCTTGAACCCGGAAAGCCCGACACTCGCGCTCCTCACCACCTGCGAGGCGGGAAAGGTGATGTGGTGTTCGGAGAAGCGCGTCCCGGTCCCTTTCACGATGGGGACCGCGAAGTGCCGGAAGACTATGGACATTGTTCCCTCCTACCGCCGGTGTGATGTGGGGTGCGCATGACTGTAGGGCTCCGGTACGCGCAGCCGACGTTGTTGAGGATGCGACCGCCGCAGCGGCAGCGCTCCGATCTTTGCCTGGAGCGCAGAATCCTGCTCACCTCCGGCCAGCAGGACGGCTCAAGGCCTGTTCCTCTGCCCGGAAGGCGCAGCCAAAATCACCGCCGCTCGACTCCTTCCGGGAGAGTCGCTAGCTGGCGCCGACGACGAGCCGATGCTCCTCAACACCGGCGAGGGGCTGATCTATCCCGAGGCGATCGAGGTCGACGTGCCCGTCGAGACCCGGCCCCACTAACAGGTCAATTGCCGCAGGTGCAACATGCGGCAACTGACCAGTTACGGGAGCTTGGCGCGGGAAACACTTGGAGTCGGGAGAACGGCCACATCGCAGAAACCTGACATCCCGGACCACGCTGCGGGCTCAGGCCTCGTGACCAGGGTCCAGTTCCGCCAAGCTCTGGAAGCCGAGTGGGCGCGCACTCGGCCGACGGGCCTCGCCATCGGTGACGTCCAGCACCATGCCGACGTGGTCGCCGAGATCAACGCGCTGGACGATCAGACCGGCGACCCATCCGCGGCAGCCGCGCAGCACCGGCGTACCCCCTGGACCGGCATCCCACTCGCAGCGGGCGAACTTGTCCACCTCGTCGCCGGTCTCCGCACCGAAGAGCCGAGCCAAGTCCCTGTCGGATTCGCCCAAGAAGTGGACGACCAGCCGGTCCGCGTCGGCAGCAACGTCGTACGTGTGGTTCTTCTTCGACAAGCAGACCAACAGCCGCTGCGGCGAGATGCTGCATTGCGTGACGAATCCAACGAGACAACCGGATCGCTCGCCGGCGGCGCTAACCGTGACCACGAACATCGGGTAGTCCATGTCGCCGACCAGTGACTCGAAAGCGGAGCCGGGGTCTTCGTTTGTCATCGCCACCCTCCTCCAACGGGGGCCACACGTTAGCGCGACGTGGGTGAGGATGACCGGATGGTGAACGACGTGCGGCTGGTGGATCGGCTGGCCAGCGACCTCCGTGATGAGTTCGAGGAAGTCCTGAAGTTGGCCCAGGGGGCGGACATGCGTCAGCAGACGCCGGCGGTGGGCTGGGACATCCGCAGAACGGTCGAGCACTTGCATTCCTCGGACCTGTCAGCCCGGATCGCGATCGCCGATCCCGAGAAGTTCCTGGCCGAACGCCCCCGCCGGCCCGACGAATTTCGCGCGATGCACCAGAGGCAGTCCGAGAATCTGTCCGGGCTCAACGACGCTGAACTCCTTGAGGCCTGGAGAGAGGGCCTCGAACGGCTCCTCGCCACCGCCCTGGCCGCGGCCCCTGAGACAAGGCACCCCTGGTACGGACCGCCGATGAGCATCTCGTCGTCGCTGACCGCCAGGCTGATGGAGTACTGGGCACACGGTGAAGACATCGCCGACGCACGTGGGGTGCAGCGGAGCCCTTCGCCGAGGCTTCGCCACATCTGTCACCTTGGGGTCCGGACCTACGCCTTCTCGTTCCGGAACAGGGATCTTCTCGCACCGGTGGGCGAGCCGCGCGTGGAGTTGACGTCCCCGACGGGCGACCTCTGGGTATGGGGTCACGAGGATGCCGCCGACGCCGTCCGCGGCGACGCACTCGACTTCGCCCGTCTCGTCACGCGGCGGAGACACCGCAGTGACACGACTCTGCAGACCAATGGCGCGAACGCCGACGCATGGCTGGACATCGCCCAATGCTTTGCCGGACCGCCTGGCGCCGGGCGCGCACCCAGAAACGGCGAGCAGTAACTGGTCAGCTGCGGGCCAGCATCTCCCGGAGCACCCGTACGGCGACGACCAAGGTGGCCAGATCCTGCGAGTCCCCATTGGCGATGTCGGCGAGCATCGCCACCGCGCGACGTTGGGAGTCAGCCGTACGCGCCGACCAGTCCTTGAACCGGGACCCCGCATCGTCGCCCTCGTTGCCGCACTGCAGGACAGCAGCGGTCAGCTCGGCATGCAGAGCATTGAAGTCGTCCCGCAGGGTGGCCCGGGACATTGCCTTCCAGCGGCTGTTCCGGGGCAGCGCGATGATCCGCTCCAACATCGCGGACAGGGCAAGCTCCTCGGCCAGGTAGTGGTAGACCTCGCCCACCTCGCGCAGCGTGAGGTGGGTCTCCGTCGCGACCTTCACGATGTCCAAAGCCGCGATCGCCTTGGGGAAGGTGGCGATCCGAGCGGCCTGGTCTGCGGGCACTCCCGCCCGTACGAGTTCCGCGCACCGCTCTGCATAAGCCTGGACGTCGCTGCCCCGCATCTGCTCGGGCAGCAGCTGCAAGACCTCGTGGACACCCTCCCGGTAGCGCGAGATCTCCGCCCCGATGTCCACCGGCTGGGCGGCGTGCAGCATCAGCCATCTGGTGGAGCGCTCGCTGAGTCTGGTCGCCTCCAGCCGCATCGTGGCCTGGACCGACGCGGGTACGACGTTGTCGAGCGCAGCAGCCTGCGCCCACACCTCATCCACGCCGAAGATGCCGCAGGAGGCGACGTGGCCGCGGACGAGTTCGTCCAGCGCGGCGCCGGACTCCTCCTGTAACCGGAAGATTCCGGTGATCCCGGCGATATTGATGGTGGTGTTGACCAGACCGGTCGTGACAATCTCGCGACGCAGCGGATGGGCGTCCATCTGCTCCTGGTAGCGCTCACGGACGAGACTTGGGAAGTAGTCGTAGAGCACGTGATGGACAGCGGGATCGTCTGGCAGATCGGAGTCCACCAGCACGTCGGCCAGCTCGATCTTGCTGTAGGCCAACAAGACTGACAGTTCTGGCCCGGTGAGACCGATGCCGTCCCTGGCGCGCTCGGCCAGCACCCGATCGTTGGGGAGGAACTCGATGGCCCGGTTGAGCCTGCCCTCGTGCACGAGATGGCGGATGTAGCGCTG
>JALZIX010000290.1 GCA_030860025.1 Actinomycetota bacterium | reverse complement strand
GACCAGACCTCTTCGGTGACAAAGGGGAGGATCGGGGCAAAGAGTCGTTGCAGCACCGAGAGTGCGATGCCGAGCGCCGCGTGTGCCGAGGCGGCTGCTGGATCGTCTGGCGTCACATCGCCGTACGCGCGCGCCTTGACCAACTCGAGATAGTCGTCGCAGAACGTCCAGAAGAACGCCTCGGTGACCTCGAGAGCACGCTGGTGTTCGTACCCATCCATGGCCGCCGTGGCTTGCGCCACAACGTCTGCCAGGGCAGCCAGCATGGCCTGGTCCAAGGCCTCGGTCACCACGTCGGGCGTGGCCTGGCTTCGGATGTCGTGTCCGAGGGCGAACTTGCTCGCGTTCAACAGCTTGATGGCCAGCCGGCGACCCACTTTCATCTGGCCCGGTTCCAATGCCGTGTCGATGCCGAGCCGGCCGCTGGCTGCCCAGTAGCGAACAGAATCCGACCCGTGCTCGACGAGCAGGTCCATCGGTGTGGTTACGTTTCCCTTGGACTTGCTCATCTTCTTCCGCTCTGGATCAAGGATGAAGCCGGAGATCGCCGCGTCGGACCATGGCACTCGGTCGTGCTCGAAGTGCGAACGGACGACGGTCGAGAACAGCCAAGTCCGGATGATGTCGTGGGCCTGCGGCCGGAGGTCCATCGGGAACGTGTTGGCGAACAGCTTCTCGTCGCGCTCCCAGCCGCAGGCGATCTGCGGGGTCAGCGACGAGGTCGCCCAGGTGTCCATGACGTCGGGATCCCCGAGAAATCCGCCCGGCTTGCCGCGCTGCTCCTCGGGGTAGCCGGGTGGCGCGTCCGAGCTCGGGTCCACCGGCAAGCTGGCTTCTTCGGGCAGGATCATCCGGTCGTAGTCCGGCTCGCCGTTGGCGTTCAGCTCGTACCAGAGCGGGATGGCGATCCCGAAGAACCGCTGCCTGCTGATCAGCCAGTCGCCATTCAGCCCGCTGACCCAGTTCTCGTACCGATGCCGCATGAACGGAGGATGGAAGTCGATCTCGTCGCCGCGGGCGATGAGCCCAGCGCGCAGATCCTCGGCGCGCCCGCCGTTACGGATGTACCACTGCCGGGTGGTGACGATCTCGAGCGGACGATCGCCGTTCTCGTAGAACTTCACCGGGTGGGTGACGGCTTTTGGCTCGCCGTCGAGGTCACCGGATTCGCGCAGCATGCCCACGACCCGCTCGCGCGCGGAGAACATCGTGGCTCCGGCCAGCTGTTCGTACGCGGCAAGCCCCTCAGCGCTGTCCAAGCCCGGCGGGGGATCCGCGATGACCCTGCCGTCCCAGCCCACGATCGGCCGAGTCGGTAGTGACAGCTCCCGCCACCAAGTCACGTCGTTGAGATCGCCGAACGTGCAGATCATCGCGAGCCCGGATCCCTTGTCGGGCTCGGCGAGATGATGCGCCATGACCGGAACCTCGACACCGAAGATCGGCGTACGGACGGTCGTATCGACCAGTGCGGCATACCGCTCGTCTCCGGGGTGCGTGACCAGCGCGACGCATGCCGGGATCAGCTCTGGCCTGGTCGTCTCGATGTAGACCGGCTCACCAGAGTCACAGCGGTGGAAGGCAATGCGGTGATACGCGCCGGGCCGTTCCCGGTCCTCCAGCTCGGCCTGGGCCACGGCCGTGCGGAAGGTCACGTCCCACAGCGTCGGGGCTTCGGCCTGGTAGGCCTCGCCCCGGGTCAGATTGCGCAGGAAGGCGCGCTGCGAGATGGCCCGGCAGTTGTCGTCGATGGTCCGATAGGTCGTGGACCAGTCCACGGACAGACCGATCCGCCGCCAGACCGCTTCGTAGACCCTCTCGTCCTCGAGGGTCAGGTCGTGGCAGAGCTCGATGAAGTTCGGCCGGGAGATCGGGAGCTGGTCCTTGCCCGGCTTTTCCGGCGGGGCGAAGTTCGGGTCGTACGGCAGGGAAGGGTCGCAGCGGACGCCGTAGAAGTTCTGCACTCGACGCTCGGTCGGCAGGCCGTTGTCGTCCCAGCCCATCGGGTAGAACACGTTCTTGCCGCGCATCCGCTGATACCGGGCGATCAGGTCGGTGTGGGTGAAGGAGAACGCGTGCCCGACGTGCATCGCCCCGCTGGCGGTCAGTGGGGGAGTGTCGATGGAGAAGACCTCGTCGCGGGTGGTGTTCGGATCGAAGTCGTAGGTGCCCTCTTCGTCCCAAACCTGCGCCCAGCGGTCCTCGATGCCTTCGATGGTGGGCTGGTCCGGGACGGCTGACGTACCTGACTGGCCGTGGGTGGCGCTGGGGTTCGCGGGCATGGCTGGCATCCTAGGAAGTGTGCAACGGGCCGCCCCGGACGGGGAAACGAAAATGGATCTGGCCCGAGTGGAGGCCGAACTCCGGACCCGCTGGCCCGAGTCGCGCCTGTCGCCAACGCTAGTACGGATGGCCGCTCTTGCCGACGCACTGGGGTCGCCTCAGCACGCGTTTCCGGTCATCCAGATCACCGGTACGAATGGCAAGACCTCAACTGCGCGCATGATCGACTCGTTGTTGCGCTCCTTCGGCCTTCGGGTTGGGCGGTTCACCAGCCCACACCTGACCTCGGTGACCGAGCGGATCGTTCTCGACGGCGAGCCGATCAGCGAGGAGCGGTTCGTCGAGATCTACGACGAGATCGCCCCGTTCGTCGGTCTGGTGGACGCCGCCCAGGATCTCCCGCTGTCCTACTTCGAGGTCCTGACCGGAATCGGACTGGCCGCTTTCGCCGATGCACCGGTGGATGTCACGGTTCTTGAGGTGGGCATGGGTGGCGCCTGGGACACCACGAATGTCGCGGATGCCCTGGTCGCCGTTGTCACAACGGTGGCCCTGGATCACACGAACTACCTCGGCCCGGACGTGGCCACGATCGCCGGCGAGAAGGCCGGCATCATCAAACCCGGGGCCACCGCCGTGCTGGCCGGGCAGGACCCGGCCGCCGCTGAGGTGTTGCTACGCCGAGTGGTCGACGTCGATGCCACCGTGGCCCGGGAGGGTGCCGAATTCGGCATCGTCGACCGGGCCGTCGCCGTCGGCGGTCAGGTTTTGCGGTTGCAGGGGCTCGGCGGGACGTACGAGGACATCTACCTCCCACTGCACGGAGAGCATCAAGCGCACAACGCCGTGCTTGCCCTCGCCGCCGTTGAGGCATTCTTCGGCGCGGGCTCCGCTACCGGCCCACTTGACATCGATGTCGTGCGGGCTGGCTTCGCCGCCGCAACGTCGCCTGGGCGCCTGGAGTCGGTGCGCTCAGCGCCCACCGTGCTGCTCGATGCGGCGCACAACCCGTCCGGGATGGCCGCCTTGGTGGCCGCGATCGAGGAAGCCTTCGACTTCACCAAACTGATCGGGGTGCTCGCCTGCCTGTCCGACAAGGACGTTCGGGGAATGCTCGAGATCGCCGAGACCGTGCTGCACGAGGTCGTGGTGACGGAGAACAGCTCCCCGCGCGGGATGTCGGCCGACGATCTCGCGGTCCTCGCCACGCAGGTGTTCAGTCCAGAGCGGGTCGTCGTCGTACCGGACCTCGAGACCGCGATCGAGACCGCCGTGGAACTGGCCGAGGCCGATGCAACGGTGCTGTCCGGAGTTGGCGTGCTGATCACTGGCAGCGTCGTCACCGCCGGGGATGCCCGCGCCCTGCTCCTCGGCAACACATGACCTTCCGACCGGCATCAGACGATCCGAGTGAAGGACGCCTTGAGCCAATAGGTTCGAGTGAAGGACGCCTTCACGCGGAGGAGATCCGGCGGCTCACAGCAAAGCGGCTCAACGGCGCCGCCGCTGCGGTCCTCATCCTGGAGGCGGTCGTCGTGCTGTTCGTCCCTAGGGCCATCGCGCAGAGCGGACCCGGCCTGACCCCTTGGCGCTTGACGGCGGTGCTGGCGGTGGTGGTGCTGCTCATCGTGGCCGCGGGTCTGCAACGCAGATCGTGGGGTACGCGCGCCGGCCTGGCCGTCCAAGTCCCCGTACTGGCGACGGGGTTTCTCACCGGCGTGATGTGGTTTCTGGGCGGGCTTTTCGTTCTCGTGTGGATCTATCTCCTGCGAATCAGGTCTGAACAGCTCGGCTCACTGCCTGCGAGCCCGCCGACCGAGGATGGGTAGGCTCCGCGCCCGTGTCTGATACCGAACGCAGCCTGGTCCTCGTCAAGCCCGACGGCGTACGCCGTTATCTGATTGGCGAGGTGATCAGCCGGATCGAAGCCAAGGGCCTCAAAGTCGTCGCACTGGAAATGCGCACCTTGGAACGGGAGACCGCCGAGCGGCACTACGCAGAGCACGACGGCAAACCGTTCTTCAACGCCCTGCTTGAATTCATCACCGGCGGGCCGCTGGTCGCCATGGTGATCGAGGGGCCGCGCGCGATCGTCGCGTTCCGTGGACTGGCCGGCGCGACCGACCCGGTCGCAGCCACTCCGGGCACTATCCGCGGGGACTTCGCACTCGAGGTACAGAACAACATCGTGCACGGCTCGGATTCACCTGAATCCGCCGCGCGCGAGATCGCCCTGTTCTTCCCCAACCTCGCCTAGCCGCTGGATGCCGCGAGCTACCCTCGACCACGCGGCATCCCAAAGAGGAACGCTCCTTGCCAGACAAGCGGATCTGTGACGATGGCGATGAATGGCTCGGTCAGATGGCCGACCCCAAGTTGGACGGCTACGCGGCACGCCGGTCCTCGCGGACCGAACTCGTGATCCTCGAGCCGCCGCCCGAGGCGGGTGATCCGCGATCTCCTAAGACGCTTCCAGAATCTGCTTGAGCTTGAGCAAGTCCTTGCCGTTGGCCCGGCGCATTTGAGCGGCCATGACCGGCGCTCCTACCTTCGCGAAACCGCTCGGCTCGCCCCGGTTGCGCAGCGTCATCCGCGTGGCGCCGTCTCCCGCGTCTTCCCACGTGTAGGTCGTCTCCATCGGGAACGGTCCCTGGGCCGTGCTCATCACGAACCGTTCCCCTGGGATGATCTCCCGCACCTCGTAGGTGTAGGCGAGCCGCCGTCCGAGGAACTGTGCGACGAACGCGATCCGGGACCCGACGACAGCCGGTTTCTCGGTCTCCCATTCGACGGACGTGATGTTCTCGTACCACGTCGTAGCGTTATCAGGATCCGACACATACGCCGAAACCTCTGCACGCGGCCGCCGGATCTCGATCTCGGTCAGGACGTCTACGGCCACGAGGGAAGCGTAATCGCCGCGGTGGCACTAGAGTTCGATGTCCACCACCACAGGTGCATGGTCCGAGGGTCCCTTGCCCTTGCGTGCCTCCCGGTCCACGTACGCATCGAGAATCGGAACCGAGGGGGATAGCAACACGAGGTCGATGCGCATGCCGAGGTCTTTGTGGAACATTCCGGCCCGGTAGTCCCAGTACGTGAACGGACGATCACCCTTCCCGGGGCGCGCCCGGACATCGGCCAGCCCCCAGTCCACGAGCGCCTGTACGCCGGCCCGCTCGGCCGGCGTCACGTGCGTCGAGCCGGCAAAGGCGGCGATGTTGAACACGTCCTCGTCGGTTGGCGCCACGTTGAAGTCGCCCATGATCACGCGCGGCTGCTCGGGATCAACGCCGTCCA
>JALZIX010000274.1 GCA_030860025.1 Actinomycetota bacterium | reverse complement strand
TGCAGCTACCTGTTGTCGGTCAAGACCATTGGCGCAGCCATCATGCGATACGGCGCGCCGGATCTCATCGAGAGGTTCATCCCAGAAGTCACGGCCGGTCGCCTGATGTTCTGCCAGGGGTTCTCAGAGGCCGGGTCCGGTTCCGACTTGGCCTCGGTGCGGACCCGCGCCGTCCGGTCGGGCGATCAGTGGGTGGTCAATGGCGCCAAGACCTGGACATCCAGCGCGGAGTTTGCCGATTGGATGTACCTGGCTGTACGGACCGATGCGGATCTGCGTCGCCAAAAGGGCCTTTCGGTCATGCTGCTTGACATGCGCTCGGCGGGCGTGCACGTCGATGTCCACGGGACCCTCGGCGGCGGAACCTTCGGCGAGGTGACGATGTCCGACGTCGAGGTTCCGATCGAGAACATCATCGGTGAGGTCAATGGTGGCTGGCCCGTGCTGATGGGGTCGCTCGACTTCGAGCGCGTCACCAGCGAGAAGGTCGGTGTGGCGTTCTGGGTTCTCGACCGCCTCGATGAGTTCGCGGACCTTCGGCACCGGCGCGCACTCTTGGTCCTGCGCGGTGAACTGGAAGCCTGTCGGCGGCTCGGCCACGAGGCCACCCGCCTGATCGCCGCGCAGGCGCGCGTCACCCGCGTCGCTTCCATGTGCAAGCTGTCCGTCGCGCTGACGATGCAGAAGATCGCGGCGCTCAGCGTGGAGATCTGCGGACCTCAGGCCCTTGTCGAGCGTGGTCCAGACGCCGTCGCGATGGGCCGGCTGGCTGCTTTCCACCGGTCGTCTGTCTCCATGACCATTGCTGGCGGGTCGAGCGACATCCAGCGAAAGATCATCGCGCAGCAGGGCCTCGGGTTCCCCCGGTGAGCCAAGATCCTCGGTCGGAGGCGCCGCTGGCGTACGAGCAGACCCTGCCCCTAGCTGGCTTTCGGGTTCTCGATTACTCCCAGTTCGTCGCCGGCCCCCTGGCGACGATGCTCCTGGCCGACCTCGGGGCCGACGTCGTCAAGATCGAGTCACCGGTGGGAGATGCCTACCGCCACTACGAGCCTCTCGGCCAAGGCGAAAGCCGTCGGTTCTACGCACTCAACCGCAACAAGCGTTCCGTCGTCTGCGATCTGAAGACCGAAGCCGGGCGCGCGCTCTCACAGCGGCTCATCACCACGGCGGACGCGGTCGTCCACAACATGCCTCCTGAGCGCGCCGTGTCGTTCGGCCTGGATCCCGACTCGATCCGAGCAGTCAACCGGCGAGCCGTAGTGGCTGTGGTATCCGCCTTCGGCAGTGCTGGTCCACAAGCCGGGAAGGTGGGGTACGACCTGATCGCGCAGGCGTTCTCGGGTCTACTGATGGCTGACGCGCGGGTGGGCGACGCTGTTCCTCGCCGAAGCGGGGGCATCCCCTTCAGCGACATCACTGCCGGTTTCTTGGCCTGCATCAGCGTCGCGGCCGGACTTGCCGGGCGGGCGACCACGGACCGTCCGTACTTCGAGGTCTCCCTACTCGGCGCCGCCCTCGCGACGCAGGTGCAGACCTTCGTCCGGACAGAGGCTGACCTGGCCGACGACGACGACGAGCGCGTTATCCCCGCAGACCTCAAGCGGATCGGCGCAGAGGTCGCCGGTTGGGAAGAGCTCGAACCGTACTATCGGTGCTACCAGGCCGCCGATGGGTACTTCGCCCTCTGCTGCTTGACCACGACCCAGCGCCGGCGCGCCCTGGATGTGCTCGGCCTGCAGGACCAATGGGTGGGGGATCCACAGGCGCGGCCCGGGTCGGCGGCCGAACGTGACCAACGCGCGGCACTTCCGCGCCAGTTCGAACGTGTGCTCCTGGAACGCCCGGTGGAGTACTGGATCGCGGCCTTCACGCGGGCCGGCGTCCCGGCAGGTGAGGTACGGCTCGTTGACCAGATGTTCAACGACGGCCAGGTTCGTTCCAACGGACTCGTCCGACGCATCCAGCAGCGCCAAGGCGGCCCGGTAGACGTGCTCGGAGCACTGTTCAAGATCGATGGCGTTGCCCGGCAGTCACCGGTGCCTGCCCCCCAGCTCGGCGAACATACCGACGAGATCTTGGACGAGTTGGCCAAGAGCGATGAGATGAGCAATGCCCTAAGAGCCCCCTGTGGCTGAGATCGACGATTTCGCCCGCTCGGTCGGTCAACTCATTGGTCGGGTGAATCCGCCCGACGAATGGCGTCCGGGTCTGCACGTTGATGACCGCAGTGCCGCACTGTCGACTGGTCTGGCCGCGCTCGGTTGGGAAGAGCTCGCCGCTGGGGAGGTGGAGATGCTCCCGTTCTTGGCCATGGGTGCTGTCGAGCTGGGCAGGCGCGCCACAACCCCCTTCGATGTCGTCCGCCTGCTGGGCGGCAGTCCCCTGGTCGGAGAGTTCGCCATGTATGCGGGCCCCGGGGAGTCCGTGGCAATCCCGCGTGAGGGTGGTGGATATCAGCTGACCGTGGTGACTGACGCGACCCCAGTGCCCTTCGCGGATTCGCTGGGGGTGCACCGGGTTCTGGCCCTGCACACGGCAGAAGCGACCCCCGGCGGTGAAGCGCAGCAGGCCGCCTGGGAAGCCGCCGCTGTCGGCTACCTCGCGGGTCTGGCCGGCGGCGCGGTGGACATGGCGATCGAGCACGCCCGCAGTCGTGAGATCTTCGGCAAGACGCTCGCCCACATCGACGCCGTGCAACAGCGAATCGCGGATGCGGCCACCACCGCCGAGGCCCTGGTGCTGTCGGCGCGAGAGGGGGCGCACGGTCTGCCCGCTCTTGCGCACGCCAGCTCCAGCGTGTGGCAGGTGATGTCGCACGCCCACCTCATCTTCGGGGCGATCGGTTTCACCCTGGAGTTCCCGTTGCAGCGCTACTCACGGAGGACCAAGGCCTTTGGCGCCTTTGTCGATGGCTGGATTGATCAGAAGGTCGCGGAGACTACCGCCGCATGACATGCGTCATCGTTACGGGCGGCTCTACCGGCATCGGACTGCAGATCGCGCGGCGCTTGGGCGCGGAGGGCACCGAAGTCGTCCTGGTCGCACGCAACCCCGATCGCCTGGGTGAGGCTGCCGACGCCCTTGGATCCGAGGGGATCGCATGTCGGACAGCGGCTCTGGACGTGCGGGACGGCGACGCAGTCAACGATCTGGTCGGTGCACTGCCGCAGGTGGACGGCCTGGTCAACAACGCCGCCGGGAACTTCGTCAGCCCGGCTGTGGACATGTCCCTCAAAGGTTTTCGGGCCGTCGTTGAGATCTCGTTGTACGGCACCTTCAACTTCTCCACGGCCGTCGCGCGCCGGCTGATGGCGCAACGACGCGGCGGGTCGATGTGCAACATCATCGCGACCTATGCGTGGACCGGCGCCCCCGGTGTCTCCCACTCGGCTGCCGCGAAGGCTGGGATGCTCGCCTTCACCAAGAGCGTCGCCCGCGAGTGGGGTGAACACGGGATACGGGTCAATGCTGTGGCGCCCGGATTCGTGCCGACCCAGAACGCGACTGCGAACATCCTGTCCGACCCCGCAACTGCCGAACGCATGAGAGACCTCATTCCGCTTGGCCGTTTCGGCCAGGTAGACGAGATCGCCGACGCAGTCAGCTATTTGATGAGCGAGCGGGCAAGCTACATCACCGGATCCGTGCTGACCGTCGACGGCGGCCGATCCCTGGGCATCTCGATGCACGCCACCCGCGACCAGGCACGCTCGTGATCTGAAAACCATTTCCACCGTGCGGCTGGGCGGCCGACCATCCCCTCGCCTCAGCGTCGAGCAAGCCTGCAGCCTCGTCGCGAGTACCACGCACAACCAGCCGTTGTTTGCGTTAGCGCGCAGGTCCATTCCCGCCCTTGACGTTGCGGTGCCGACCCCCCTATCGTGGGATGTCACTAGATGAGAATTGGTGTCATCAGACGATAGAGAGGGTCATAGCTCCGTGACAGCTGAGGTCATGACTCCTCCCGATTACGCGGACCTGTCCGGCCCGGAGCCGTACACCCGCATCCAGGATGACCAGTCCTGGGACTCCCAGTACCTCGAACTCGTCAAGCCGGAGCGCACCTTTTCCTTCGGTGACTTCGCTGGTGTCGAGTCCGGCGGCCCTAAAGCGTTCTCGGAACTCGCCCTCACGACGCCGTTCCGGTTGCTGAACGACGAAGGCATCGCCATCGTCCAGCGGATCATCGGTCAGCTCGAAGCCCACGCGATCACCAGCGAGCGAACGCCCAAGTACGTGTCCGGCGCGGTGTACCGGTCGGAATTCCTCCGGGGCTTCTATTCAGATCCCTCCGTGATGCAGTTTCTGTCCGAGCTCGCTCAGGTGCCGTTGAGCCCGTTGCCCGTGCCCTACCAAGCGCTGCATCTGAACTTCGCGCCGGACGACATCCGGCGCAACGTCGACAAGTGGCACACGGACTCCGTCTCTTTCAACTGGGTGATGATGGTGTCGGACCCTGGCCCGATGAAGGGTGGGGAGCTGCAGGCGTACCTGGGACTGCCCGAGGAGGGTCAGGACATCCTCAGCGCCGCTGGCGACCTCCCGGCGGACAGAGTCGTGAGCATCGACTGGCCAGGCCCAGGGTGGTGCGTGTTCCAGCAGGGCCATCGCCTGCTCCACCAGGTGACTCCGCTCCTCGAGCCCTACCGCCGGATGACGATGGTCGCCTCGTACTACACGACCGTGCCCGGCATGACCGACCCCATCGACCGGAAGCCCCTGAACGCTTTGAATCAGACCGACGACCGCGACTACACCCTCGTGGAGTGGAGCCGTCACAAGGCACTGCTGGCGGCGAAGGAGCTGGAGGATTTCGCGGCGAGCAAGACGGACTTCCGCCTGCCCATCTCGGAGGTGCGGGACTCACTGCAGTCGAGCATCGCCGAAGTCCAGCGCGTCCTAGCCGCCTTCGACGCATGAGGGCTTGACCGACAGCCATGACTGTCTGGGACTACCTCGACCGGCGCGGGTCCGTGGTCCTGCAACTCACCCTCGAGCACCTCTTGATCGTGGTGGTGTCCGTCGTCATCGCCACCATTTTGGCCTCGCTTCTTGCGGCACTGGTCTACCAGAGCGATGGGGCAACGAATGCTCTGATGACCTCGACGAGCACCTTGTACACCGTCCCTTCGCTGTCGTACTTCACCCTGCTGTTCCCGATCCTCGGGCTGGGCTGGACGCCAGCCATCGTCGTGACGGTCCTGTACGCGCTCCTGCCGATCGTCCGCAACGCCCTCACCGGACTGCGTGAGGTGGACGAAGCCGTCGTCAGGAGTGCCCAGGGGATGGGCATGGGCCAGTGGCAGCGCTTGTGGCGGATCGACCTGCCCCTCGCCTGGCCGGTGATCTTGGCCGGCGTCCGCGTCGCCACCGTGCTCACGGCGGGCATCGCCACGATCGGTGCCTACATCGACGGCCCTGGCCTCGGGACGCTGCTGTTCGAGGCGCTCAATGCGGTCGGCAGCACGCGGGCGTTGCCGCAAGCCACGATCGCCATCGTCGGCATCGTTCTCGTCGCCCTGGTGCTCGACGCCTTCATCCAACATGTCGTGGCCCGTGCCACCACGCCGAAAGGATTGCGATGAACAGCGTGGAGCCAGCGCATCCGATGATCCGGCTGGACGACCTCTCGAAGCGCTACGGGTCCGTGGCCGCCGTCGAAGATCTGACCCTGGACGTGCCGGAGGGCGAGATCGTCGCGCTCGTAGGACCGTCGGGATGCGGCAAGACGACAACGCTGGAAATGATCAACCGGCTGGTGGAGCCAACATCCGGGAGCATCATCCTGGACGGTCAGGACGTCACCCACGCGGACGTCAACACGTTGCGTCGCCGCATCGGCTACGTGATCCAGCAGGTCGGGCTTTTCCCGCATCGGACGATCGGTGAGAACGTTGCCACCGTTCCCGGCTTGCTTCGTTGGGACAAGGCGCGGATCCGCGAGCGCGTGGAAGAACTTCTGACGCTCGTGGGTCTGGATCCGGCAGCCTATCGGGATCGCTACCCCCGTGAGCTCTCGGGCGGTCAGCGCCAGCGTGTCGGTGTGGCCAGAGCCATGGCGGCTGACCCTCCGGTCATGCTGATGGACGAGCCGTTCGGAGCAGTCGACCCCCTCACCCGGGCCCG
Source organism: Actinomycetota bacterium (assembly GCA_030860025.1). GTDB lineage: Bacteria > Actinomycetota > Actinomycetes > Mycobacteriales > Geodermatophilaceae > JACCQS01. Next base: position 2,463 of record JALZIX010000274.1, on the reverse strand, counting down.
GTTGCAGTCCCAACTCCTGGACTTGCAAAAGACGATCCGCAAAACCATCGTTTTTGTCACCCACGACATCGACGAGGCCATCATCCTCGGCAACCGGATCGCCATCCTTCGCCCTCAGGCGGGGTCGCCGCTTGTGCAGTACGACACCCCCGGGCGCATCCTGTCCGCCCCGGCCGATGACTTCGTGCGTGACTTCCTCGGCAGCGGCCTGGTGCTCAAGCGGCTCAACCTCGCCCGGGTCCGCGACGTCGAGGTTCTTGAGGACTGGCCAACCCTGCGGATGGACGCGACGCCGGAAGAGGTACGGGCGGCTCTCGCCGAGACATCGAGCGAATGGGTGCTGACAGTGGATGGCAACCGTCGACCACTGCGCTGGATCGGTACTGATGACCTTCGAGCCGGGCGAGACAGCGTTGACACGCTCGGTGAGCCGATCGGCGCCGTGGTGAAGGCGGACGCGACCCTGCAGGAGGCGCTGCAGGTGATGCTCCTATCGACAGCATCTGCAGCGGTGACGGTCGAGGAGGATGGCTCCTACCGCGGCGTCGTATACATACTCAGCCTCCACCGCGCAATCGAGTCCATGCGGATCGAGGCCTCTTCGCCGGCAGACGGCGAGCCCGAAATGCGAGCGGTCGCAGCGCAATGACTCAGCTCGACAGGATGGAAGCCTCGCCCCCGGCACCAGCCGACGCGGCCTTGATCATGACCCCGGAGCGTCCGGGCCGTCAGATCCCCCTCGGCCTGTTCGTGACACCAATCATCGTCCTGGGAATCTGTTACCTGACCTACCTGTACGTCACACGGGGCGAGCTGCAGGCGGTCGAGCGCGGCTCCCTCGCTGGAGATCAGCTGGTGCGCTTGACGGGCCAGCACCTGCGGGTCTCGCTCATCTCCACCCTCATTGTGCTTGCCACGGCCATCCCCCTCGGTGTGCTCCTCACCCGGCGAGGCGGGCGCACCATCGCGGTTGCCGCGGGTACGGCTGCCAACATCGGCCAAGCCGCGACCGCCTTCGGGGTGATGGTCCTGTTCCTCGTCGGCTTCAAGATGTCGGGAATCACCGCAGCGATCCTGGGGATGGCCGTCTACTCCTTCCTGCCGGTGCTCAGCGGCACCGTTACCGGTATCCAGCAGGTAGACCCCAACGTCGTCAAGTCGGCGTTGGCGATGGGGATGAGCCGCTGGCAGGTGCTGCGGCGGGTGGAACTGCCGCTGAGCGTCCCCGTGCTGCTCGCCGGGGTGCGCACCGCGCTCGTCCTCAACGTCGCCACGACCACGGTCGCCGCGCTGGTCGGCGCCGGCGGGCTGGGACTGCTGATCGTCACAGGGTTCACGGCCGGCCGCGACAGTTTGATCATCATGGGCGGTGTGGCGACCGCCGGTATCGCCATCCTCGCAGATTGGCTCGGTGCGGTGGCTGAGCGAGTGCTCCGACCGAAGGGCCTGCGATCCGCGCAGGCTCCAACTCCGAAAGGTGTTCGATGAAGAATTTGCGCTATGCGGCGCTGTGCTTGACCGTTATCACTGCGCTCGCCAGTTGTGGGGACTCGGGATCAGACACCGGCGGGGGCGAAAATGGCGGTACGTCATCGGTTGATCTCGCAGGCGAGAGCTTCGCGTTGGGTACGAAGGGATTCACTGAGCACTTCATTCTGACCCAGATCGCGAAGCTGATGCTCGAGTCGGCCGGAGCTGACGTGACAGTGCGAGACCTACCCTCCACGCAGCAGGTGCGAGATGCACTGGAGAGTGGTGACCTGGACATGTACTGGGAATACACCGGGACCGCCTGGACGAACTTCCTCGGGCACGAAGCCGCGGAGACCATAGACCCCCAGGAGCTCTATGAGAACGTGGCCGCCGAGGACCTGGCCGAGAACGGCATCCAGTGGCTGCCGGCTGCGCCGTTGGACGACACCTACGGCATTGTCGTCCGCTCAGAGGCCGCCGAGGACTTGAACGTGGAGACGACGTCGGACCTCGTCACCCTGGCAGAGGAGTCGCCGGAGGACTTGACGATCTGCGTCGATGAGACCTTCACCGATCGTCCCGACAACCTCCCGGCGCTCGAGCGTGCCTACGACTTCACCGTGCCACGCGAGAACATCACCGTCTCGGCCTACTCCTTGATCTTCACGTCGGTGGACGAGGGCGACATCTGCAACTTCGGAGCGATCTACAAGACCGACGGCCGCATTGTTGCCCTCGATCTGACAGTGCTCGACGACGACCAGGGTGCCTTCCTCAGCTACCTGCCGGCCTTGACGATGACCGAGGATCGCTACGCCGAGGTGGGCGAGCGGGTCTTGGAGCTGATGGAGCCGCTGCTTGACGCCTTGGACACAGAAACCATCACCAGGTTGAACGGTGAGGTGGACGTGGACGGGGAGTTCCCGGAGGACGTCGCCGAGAAATGGCTGCGGGACGAAGGGTATCTGTAGTCGCCTGCCAGCTATCCGG
>JALZIX010000266.1 GCA_030860025.1 Actinomycetota bacterium | reverse complement strand
CCAGCCGTTGGCCTGGCAGGTCAGCAGCATTGCGGCGTGCTTGCCGGAGCAGTTCATGTAGACCCGTTGGGGGCCGCCACCGGCCGCGACGACTCGATCCCGTGCAGCCTCGTTCATGGGCAGGGCTGGCAGGCACCGGAGATCTTCGACTGACAGGCCCGCCCGCGCCAGCGTCGAGACGACACAGTCGACGTGCCCCGGTTCACCGGAGTGGGAGCCGGTGGCCAGCGCCAGCGGAGCCCCGCCCAAGACCAGCCCGGCTTGAAGCATGCCGATGGCCTGGATCGGCTTCACCGACGAACGCGGAAAGGTCACGACGTCGGGCTGACCGACAGCCGCCAGCACGCGCCCCTCGACGTCGAGGACGAGGGCACTGCCGCGGTGGACGGACTCGACCAGACCACCGCGGACGACCTCGACGAGGACCGGGTTGGGAGTGCTGGTCGGCGGCACGCTCACGCGGCGGCGGCCAGCGGCCGCACACCGAGCAGCTCGCGGGCCTGCGCGATCGACATCGGTGGCCGCTGCGCGATCTTGGCCATCCCGACTGCCCGGGCGACGAGCTGGGTGTTGTCACGGACCGGCTCGCCCGGGGCATAGGTGAGCGTGTCTTCCATGCCCACCCGAAGGTGGCCGCCGGCCGACAGCGCCGCGAGCATGACCGGGATCGACGTTCGGCCCACGCCGGTCGCGGCAAAGCTGGCCCCCGCAGGCAGCATGCCCACCGCCGCGACGAGAGCGTGGGCCGTGCCGGGCATTCCGCCAGGTACGCCCATGACGAGGTCAACGTGGACGTGTCCGCCGTACGGGAGTCCGTGCTTGTCCAGGAGCCGCTGCAAGGTAGCCAGCTGACCGAGGTCGAAAATCTCGTACTCCGGGACGATCTGCGCCTCGCGCATACGGTTGTGCAGTTCGACGATGAAGTCCCACCGGTTCACGAAGATGTCGCGGCCGAAGTTCACCGTGCCCATCGAGCAACTCGCGGCATCGGGTGCCGCCTCTAGCACGCGAAGCCGGTCCTCCTCGGGATCGGTGACCGCCCCACCGGTAGAGAGCTGCACGATCAGCGAGGTGCTGTCTCGCAGCGCGGCGACCGTGTCGGTCAATCGGCTGAGATCGAGCGTGGGTCGGGCATCGTCGTCGCGGATGTGGACGTGAATGACCGCAGCGCCAATCGCTTCCGCGTCACGGGCGGCGCAGACAAGCTCATCGAGGGTCACTGGCAACGCCGGCACGTCGGCCTTGCTGGACTCCGCGCCGGTGGGCGCGAGGGTGATCAGGGTGCTTCCAGGGGTGGTCGGCGGAGCGGGGCTCATGTCCTGATCGTGGCAGACCCGCCTCGACTGTTGCCTTTGCCCGAGCCAGGGGGCCGGTCCCGCTCCAATAACCTGTCCCGGGCCGCTCGACCCGCGGGGATCACGTCGTCAGGTGGCGCGTCGGGGTCAGGCTCGATCGCAGCCATACTCCCAGCGACCAGGAGCACGGCGTCATCGGGGACCGTGCGCTTGAGCGAGAGCAGCGCGATCGGGCCCAGCTCGTAGTGCCACGCAGCGCTGGTGACCGAGCCGACCGTACGACCGTCCCAGGTGACCTCGGTACCGCGCTCCGGCAGTGCCTCACTTACCCCGTCGAGATGCACGAGCGCCACCCGGCGCGGCGGGCGACCCAGGTTGTGCACCCGGGCAACCGTCTCCTGGCCCCGGTAGCAGCCCTTGGTCAGGTGGACCGCCGAGCGGATCCAGGAAAGTTCATTGGGGATCGTCCGGTGGTCAGTCTCGAAGCCCTGCCGCGGCCGCCGGGCTTGGATCCGGAGCGCTTCGTAAGCCGTCATTCCAGCCGCCGTCGCACCGGGGCCGGCCAGTCGATCCGCCCAGGCGCCAAGTTCGGCACGCTGCACGAGGAGGTCGAAGGACGGTGGCCCGGTGGGGGTCAGGGGATTGGCTCGTACCCAGCCGGCGTCGGCAAGCGGGAAGGCCCACCCGGCCTCCGGCACGGAGATGTCGAGTGCAGAAAGCACCGCCGGGGATTGCGGCCCAGCCAGTGTGAGCAGTGCCCAGTCGTCGGTGACCTCCCGCGGTTCTACCCGCAGCATGAAGCGCATCGAGTCGAGGAACGCGAGCAGCGAATCCGCCCTACCCGGCTCGACATCCAACCAGAGCGTCCCGCCGAGTTCGGTGACGTGCGCGTGGTGCTCGATGTGTCCGGTTGCGGACAGGACAAGGGTCTCGGTGACCTGCCCGTCGGTCAGGCCCGCGATCTGCTGGCTGCTGAGGTCGTTGAGCCAGCTCAGCCGGTCGACGCCGGTGATGGTCAAGATCTCGCGGTGGCTCCGGTCGACGTAGGCGGCGGTTTCGGCCAGTGCGCGCTGCTCGCGCAACGGGTCCCCGTAATGACTGGGGACCGCAGCGTCCTCGTCCACGCCAGCCACCGCGCCGGGGGCGGCAAGGCGAACCGAGCGATACGAAGTTGGGCCCACGCCTACTGCGAACCCGCGCGGCAGTTGGCGCATTCCCCGGATAGCGTCACGTGCCCCACGTCAACCCGGAACGCGTGTTCGCGCTGCATCCGATCGACCACATCGGTCAGGAGGCTCGGGTCGGCCGAGATGACCGATTCACATCGATGGCAGACCACATGCACGTGTTGGTCCTCGGCCAGGTGGTACACCGGAGCGCCGTGGCCGAGATGGGTGTGCCCGATCAGGCCGAGTTCCTCCAGTAGGTCGAGAGTGCGGTAGACGGTGGTGATGTTGAGCGACGGTGAACCCTGGCCCACGTGCTGGTAGATCTGCTCGGGGGTGCAGTGCTCGAGGTGCTGCAGGCTCTCCAACACCTGCGCCCGCGCTGACGTGACGCGCAGCCCGCGGGCTCGCAACTGCGCGGTCAAGCTTCCGTCGATCATCAGGACAGCGATCGTACGGGGGAATACCCCTACCCCGCCCAGATTCCATACGTCGTCTGACGTACCCACGATTGCGTTGCCGCGCTGACGACGGCTCGCGCTTTCCCGACGACCCTTGCTCGTATGCACAGCAAACCCCGCCGAGCAGAGTTCGAGGAGTACGAGATGAGCACCGAGGTTGCTATCCGCGAGGCCAGCCGCACAGACATCCGGGCATCGGACAGCGAGCGTGAGTACGTGGCACGGATCATGCAGGCTGCCGCCGCACAGGGACTGTTGACCCTCGACGAGGCGGACGAGCGGTTGGCCGCGATCTACGCCGCTCGTACCCGCGCCGAACTCGTGCCGCTGACCGCCGACCTGCCCGACAACGGACGCCGACTGATGGAGAACACGCCGGAGGCACGAAAGGTCGCTCGCACTGGCCTGATTCGGCACGCGGTCACCGTCGCGGTCATCGCGGTCGTTCTGATCGGTGTCTTCTTCGCCACCGGTGCGCCGTTCTTCTGGCCGGCCTGGCCGCTGGCATTCATGGCCTTCTCGCTGTACGGGCACGCCCGCCGCATCGGCGTGCTTCCTGACCGCCGCCGGCACTGGCACCACTGAGCCCAGCTTCGGGAGTGCTCAGCGCGGCTCGGGCGCCGGAACGCAGTAGCCGAAGTCGGTTCCGTACTCGGCGTCGGCGAAATCGAGCAGTGCGCAGGCGTACGGCGCGGCCCGCTGCCCGAGTGCCAGCGTGGTCGCGGCCGGGGTGAACCTGACGATGACACCCATCGTGGCCGGCCCCACCTGGACCGTGCCGATCGGCTTCTGATCATGTGCCGCTCGGCGTAGCGACCGAGTGTCGAGAACGACGCGGTCGGTGAAGGTCTGCTCCGAACGGAACGCCGTACTGAGGGCGTGCATGACCATGTTGCGTCGTTCGTCGGCCGCGCTGAGCAGTGCCTCCTCCAGGCCAGTGGCGGTCAATCCGGGGTCCACTCCAGCCACCAAGGCGGCCTGCAGGAATGACAGCGGGAAGTCGTCCAGGGCACGGGCGATCGTGCCCAGACCACCGGCGAAGCGCGGATTGAGCTCGGTGGGTAACCAGCCGTCGGCGGTCAAGACGCCGTCGACGCTGAACCCGCCGCGGAAGCCGATGGCGTCGGCCAGTCGTTCACCGACAGCCCGAGCCGCAGCCCGCATGACGTCCCGATCCCGCGCCGAGGGGTCCCACCAGGTACTCATGCCGCAGTAGACGAAGCGGTCGTGCTCGCCGCGCAGCACCAGCAGCTCAACCGGTCGCAATACCGCGACGCCGTCGGGCAG
>JALZIX010000259.1 GCA_030860025.1 Actinomycetota bacterium | reverse complement strand
TTGTGCAGATAGACCCGGTCGAAGCCGAGGTCGACGAACCTCTGGATGTAGGAACGGTGCTCGTCGGGGTCGGCGGAGACGACCATTCGACCTTTGAAATCCTCAGCCCTGACCAGCTTGGCCATCTGCTCGAAGTCCAGCGGTGACCGAATGTCGGCCTTTGGGAACTTCATCCCGCCGTTCGGCCACTCGGTCAGCGCATTGGTCAGTGCCTGCTCATCGGTGTCGGCCCAACTCATATGCAGTTGAAGCACTCTGGGCATCGACTCGGGATCCTTGCCGGCTTCCCTCGCACCTTCGGCGAACTTGGCGAACAACCCCTCGATCTTCTCCAATGGAGCACCCACCGTGATGATCCCGTCGGCGAACTTGCCGGTCTTCTTGGCATTGATCGGCCCGGCTGTGGCGACCAGGATCGGCGGCGCCTTCTCCGGCATGGTCCAGAGCCGGGCCGTTTCCAGCTTGAAGAACTCGCCGTCATGCTTGATGTCCTTGCCGGCCACGGAGGCGGTGAACAGCTTGTTGATCAGCTCGATCGCTTCGAACATCCGCCGCGAACGCTCCCCTGCTTCGGGCCAGTAGCCGGCGATCACGTGCTCGTTGAGTGCCTCACCCGAGCCGACCCCCAACCACGATCTGCCGGGGTACATGGACTCCAGGGTCGCCGCTGCTTGGGCGATCATGGCCGGATGGAAGCGGAAGGACGGGCAGGTCACGCCCGGCCCGAAATCGCCGACCGTACGTTCAGCGATCGCCGAGAGCACCGACCAGACGAACGAGGCTTGACCTTGTTGCGGAACCCATGGCTGGAAGTGATCGGCGGCCATGCAACCGGAGAAGCCGTGCGCTTCGGCCAGCGCGGTCAACTCCACCGCCTCAGCCGGCGGGAACTGCTCCAACATCGCCGCGTATCCGAACGTCAAGTCCGCTGACATGAGATTCAAGCCACCTCCATCGCGAGCTGATTCCTGCGCGCGTCACAGTTCGGCAACACAATCCGTGTATACCCTGACTTCTCGGCGAGTTCGTCATAAGCCCGGGTGGCAGGGACGAGTATCGCGGAGTAAGACGTGGGTGGAGGTGACAGCTATGACGAACAGCGACGCAACACCGGCCTCGCGAGCACGCCGCGAACGTGACGTGGCAAGCCTGGTGAGTCAGGTCGCCTTCCTCGAGGAAGAGGTGACCGCACTACGCCGCCGGGTAACCGAGGGACCCCGCCAGACCCGACTGCTCGAAGAGCGCCTCGCCGAGGCCGAAGGTCGGGCGAGCTTCCTGTCCGAGCGCAACGATCGGCTCGCCGAAACCCTGCGCGAGGCGCGCGAGCAATTGCTGACCCTGCGCGAGGAGGTTGACCGGCTGGCTCAGCCGCCCAGCGGGTACGGGATTTTCCTGAGCCGGCACGACGAAGAGACCGTCGACATCTTCACCGGCGGACGCAAACTACGCGTGTCGGTGTCCCCGAATGTCGACGTGGACGGCCTGCTGTACGGGCAGGAGGTCATGCTCAATGAGGCGATGAACATCGTCGCGGCCACCGGATTCGAGAGAGCCGGCGACGTCGTGATGCTCAAGGAGATCTTGGAACCGGTCGACGGCATCCCAGCGCGTGCCCTGGTCATCGGGCACACCGACGAGGAGCGCGTGGTCTATCTCGCCGAGACCTTGCGGGAGGCTCCGTTGCGGGTCGGGGACTCGCTGCTGCTGGAACCCCGCTCGAGCTATGCCTACGAGCGGATTCCCAAGAGCGAGGTCGAGGAACTCATCCTCGAGGAAGTCCCGGACATCGACTACGGCGACATCGGCGGACTGGCCCGCCAGATCGAGCAGATCCGCGACGCCGTCGAGCTGCCGTTCCTGCACTCGGAACTGTTCCGGGAGTACGAACTGCGCCCGCCCAAGGGCATCCTGCTCTACGGGCCCCCCGGCTGCGGGAAGACGTTGATCGCCAAGGCCGTCGCGAACTCGCTGGCCAAGCAGATCGCCGCTGAGCGGGGCGAGGGGGAGGGCCGCTCGTTCTTCCTGAACATCAAGGGACCGGAGCTCCTGAACAAGTACGTCGGCGAGACCGAGCGCCACATCAGGCTCGTCTTCCAACGGGCCCGGGAGAAGGCCAGTGAAGGTACGCCGGTCATCGTGTTCTTCGACGAGATGGACTCGATCTTCCGTACCCGGGGCTCGGGGGTGTCCTCCGACGTGGAGAACACGATCGTCCCGCAGCTGCTGTCCGAGATCGACGGCGTCGAGGGCCTGGAGAACGTCATCGTGATCGGCGCCTCGAACCGAGAGGACATGATCGACCCGGCCATCCTCCGACCAGGTCGGCTGGACGTGAAGATCAAGATCGAGCGCCCAGATGCCGAGGCCGCCCGGGACATCTTCACCAAGTACCTCACGACGACTGTGCCGATCCACGATGACGACCTGGGCGAGCACGGCGGCAATCCGGAATCCACCGTCGCCGCGATGATCCAGGGTGCCGTCGAGCGGATGTATGCCGAGCTCGAGGAGAACCGATTCCTCGAGGTGACCTATGCCAATGGCGACAAGGAGGTCCTCTACTTCAAGGACTTCAACTCCGGCGCAATGATCCAGAACATCGTGGACCGGGCCAAGAAGATGGCGATCAAGGATCACCTTGACTCCGGCGCTCGCGGAGTGCGGATCGGTCACCTGATGTCTGCCTGCATCGACGAGTTCAAGGAGAACGAGGATCTGCCCAACACGACCAATCCCGACGACTGGGCCCGGATCTCGGGCAAGAAGGGCGAGCGGATCGTCTACATCCGCACGCTGATCTCCGGCAAGGGCAGCGACTCGGGGCGGGCGATCGACACGGCGACCAACACCGGGCAGTACCTCTAGCGACTTGTAGCAGTCGTGCGCCTCGAGAACCGGGTTCGACCCTGCTGGCTTGCCTGGAGCGTGCCCAGGTGGGGACGATGCCGCCTCGGGGTTCCCCTCGTCCTCGCCATCGTTGCCACACTGAGCACCGGGTGCGTGTCGATGGTCAGTGGCCAGTCATCGCCCCGGGCGGCGCTCGACGGGGCGTCTGCTGAGGTCTTCGAGCAGGTGCAGGCACCGCAACTGGGCCGTTGTCTGGACACCGTTCGCGGCGGAAACGGGCCGCTGTCGCCACCGGTCACGGTGGCCTGCACGGAACCACACGGGGGAGAGATCGCCAGGGTGGTCGAGATTCCGGCCGCCTTCGATGACGATTATCCGACCGACGACGATCTGACCTCGGATGCGTGGGGCTCCCTGCTCTACGACGACGACAGTTGTGGCGACTACCTGCTGCCCAACAGCTATCTGGGTGCCCGCGAGCAGGACAACCTACTCGTGGACGCGAGTGCCTACCTACCGCAGAGAGTGGCCTGGGAGGCCGGCGCTCGATGGCTGGTCTGTGTGGTGGAGTACCGAACTGGAGTCTTCGAGGACGTGAACGCTCCGGGCCGGATGGCTCAGGCCATGCGCGGCCCTGACGCCGCCACCTACCGACCGTGCTGGTTCGGGCCGGCGATCCTTTTCGACGTGGTGCCCTGCAGTCAGCCGCACGAGGCCGAGCCCACCGGCGACTATGTCGCAGTCGAGTTGGGAACGCCGTATCCAGCCGACCCGCTGTCGCGCCAACCCTTGGTCGACGAGTGCAGCAAGGAGGTGGTCGACTATCTCGAACGGGACATCCCGAACGGTTATGCGGCCGGCATCTACCTGCCCGCTGAGCAGGACTGGGCCGCCTACCCCGAGGTTCAGTGCGTCATTCTCGACAGCAACGGCCGTCGTACGAGCGGCAGTGCCGTCGATGCCTGAGCCAACCGCCGACAACGGGAGCGGTGCAAGGAGGCAACTAGGCTGAAGATATGAGCGTTCATCGGGTGATCGGGACCGAGGTGGAGTACGGCATCTCGGTCCCCGGCGACCCCGGTGCCAACCCGACCCTGCTGTCCGGCCAGATCGTCAATGCGTGGGCGGTTGCCGAGGCGCCCACGCTGCGCCGACCTCGCTGGGACTTCGAGGAGGAGTCTCCGCTGCGCGACGCGCGGGGATTCGACCTGTCGCCGGCGTCAGCTCTCGATCACAACGACTTGGACGAGGACCCGGGCCTGGCCAACGTCATCCTTACCAACGGCGCCCGGCTCTACGTCGATCACGCGCATCCGGAGTACTCCACCCCCGAGGTCACCAATCCCCGGGATGGCGTGCTGTGGGACAAAGCCGGAGAACTCATCATGGCCGAGGCCGCGAAGCGCGCCTCGAGCATTCCTGGCCAGCCACGGATCGGCTTGTACAAGAACAACACCGATGGCAAGGGCGCTTCGTACGGCTCGCACGAGAACTATCTGATGCGTCGACAGACCCCCTTCGCCGAGATCGTCACCCATCTCATCCCGTTCTTCGTCAGCCGCCAGGTGATCTGCGGGCAAGGCCGGGTCGGGCTCGGCCAGGACGGGCGCAAGAGCGGGTTCCAGATCTCGCAGCGTGCGGACTACTTCGAGGTCGAAGTGGGTTTGGAGACCACCCTCAAACGACCGATCATCAACACCCGTGACGAGCCACATGCCGACGCGGAGAAATACCGACGACTGCACGTGATCATCGGCGATGCCAACCTCGCCGAGCTGGCCACCTATCTCAAACTCGGAACCACCTCGCTGGTGCTGGCCATGATCGAGGACGGCGAGATCGGAGCCGACCTGCGGGTCGAGGAGCCGGTGACGACTCTGCACGCGGTCAGTCACGATCCGTCGTTGACAACCCAGGTCCGGCTGTGCGACGGACGCCGGCTGACTGCCCTGCAATTGCAGTGGATCTACCACGAACTGGCCACCACGTACGTGCACCACATGGGCGTCGACGACCCGGAGACCAAGGATGTCTTGGAGCGCTGGGCCGAAGTCTTGACCGACCTGGAACGCGATCCGATGTCGTGTGCCGACCGGCTCGACTGGGTGGCGAAGCTTCGCCTACTAGAGGGCTACCGGGACCGCGACGGCCTGAGCTGGGACGACTCACGGCTGGCCCTGGTCGACCTGCAGTACAGCGACGTACGCCCGGAACGCGGGCTGTATCACCGTCTGGTGGCCCGTGGCGCCATGCAGCGACTTGTCTCCGAGTCCGACGTTGCCGTGGCCGCACATCGGCCGCCGACCGATACCCGGGCCTACTTCCGCGGTGAGTGCCTGCGGCGGTATCCGAAGAACGTCGCCGCCGCCTCCTGGGACTCGGTCATCTTCGACCTCGGCGCGGAGAACCTGGTCCGGATCCCGACCCTGGAACCGCGACGCGGTACCCGCGAACATGTCGGCGAACTGCTCGACCAGTGCTCCGATGCCCGCGAACTGGTCGAGCGCCTCACCGGTAGCCGCTGAGGCGGTGGCCGAGGGACTGCTGCCTGACGAAGTCGTCTCGACCGCGGGCGAGCGAGTCATGCTCGAAGCGTTCCTAGATCTTTACCGTGGCGAGGTCGTCGAAAAGATCGCTGGGCTCTCCGAGGAAGACGCCCGACGGCGCCTCGTACCCACACTGACCACCGTGGGCGGTGTGCTCAAGCATCTGCGCTGGGTGGAGGTCGGCTGGT
>JALZIX010000257.1 GCA_030860025.1 Actinomycetota bacterium | reverse complement strand
CGGAAGCCGCCGTCGGAGGCGAAGTGACCCAGCGTCATCCACAACCGAGCCGTCTCGATAAGGATCTCAGCGCCGTAATCGCGGTCGAAGTCGGCATCCAGCGTGGCGCCGTAGTAGCGGGCCACCGCGTCGGCAATGTCAGCGTTGATGTGGAAGGCCGCTGTCCCAGCGGGCCAATAGCCCGAGCATTCGGCACCATTGATCGTGCGCCAAGGGAAGGCCGCACCTTTCTGACCGAGGACGGCGGCCCGCTCGCGGGCCAGATCCAACGTCGAATGGCGCCAGATCAGCGCATCGCGGGCGGCCCCCGGCGCGGTGTAAGTGAGTACCGGAAGGACATAGCTCTCGGTGTCCCAGAAGGTGTGCCCGTCATAGCCGGGACCGGTGAGGCCCTTCGCCGGGACGGCACGGCGTTCGGCGCGTACGGCGGCCTGCAGGACGTGGAACATGGCGACCCGGATGGCCTGCTGCATCTCGTCGTCACCCTCGAGTTCGACGTCTGCCTCGGCCCAGTGGTTGTCGAGGTACTTCTGCTGCTCGGCGACCAGCACGTCCCAGCCCGACAGCTTCGAGGTGGCCAGTGCCCCCTCCACCTGATCACGCAGCGCATGGGCGGACCGCCGGCTGGACCAGCCGTAGGCGAGGTACTTGACCAGCCGCAGCGTCGACCCAGCCGGTAGTCGGGCCGACACGGTGAACCGGGCGACATCGGTGTTGACGTCCAGGGAGGTCTTCGAGCGGTCCGGCACCTCGAGTTCGTGATCCATGCCCACCGCCATCCGCAGCCTGCTGCTCTGCGTGATGTGGCCGAGCACGGCGCGGCTGTCCTTGCCCGCGGACAGTTCTCCGATCAGCGGTGGAATCCGCGCCGCCAACCGGGGGTCCGAGCTTGGCGCACCCCCGGCGTCGTCGTTGGCCAGCAGGTCGGACTGGATGGCGACGTAGAGGTCACCTTCGTCATCGATCGGCTCGACCTCGTAGTAGATGGCCGCGATCGAACGGCGGACGAGCGAGACCAGGCGCTGTGAGCGGATTCGAACGGACCGGCCGTTTGGGGAGCGCCACTCGGTACGCCGATGCAGGATGCCGGTCCGCAGGTCCAGAGTTCGCTCGTGGTCGAGCACCTCGCCGTAGTTGAGATCCAGCGGCGAGTCGCCGACCAGCAGTCGAATGAGCTTCCCGTCGGCCACGTTGACCACGGTCTGGCCGGACTCCGGGAAGCCGTACCCGGCTTCGGCGTGCGGCAGCGGCCGCTCCTCATAGAGACCGTTGAGGTAACTACCGGGAAGCCGCCGGGGTTCCCCCTCCTCGAGGCTGCCGCGAAGTCCGATGTGCCCGTTCGACAACGCGAACAGCGACTCCAGGTGACCCAGGCGATCGGGATCGAAGCCGATCTCACGCAGCTTCCATGCCTCGGCTGGGGCGGTGTGCCGCATCTCGTTCGCAAACGTCATGAGCGGACGGTGGTCGCGGGGGGATGAGTCATGAGTCGACGCCCTGGGTTTGCTGCGCTTCGAGAAGGTCGGCCAGGTCGTCGACGACGATGTCGGCTCCGTGCTCACGCAGTGCCTCGGCTTGACCCACTCGATCGACGCCGATGACGAAGCCGAAGTTGCCTGCCCGCCCGGCCGCGACACCGGACAACGCATCCTCGAACACGGCCGCCTCCGACGGATGGACCTCGAGTGCCCGTGCACCAGCGAGGAACGGATCCGGGGCCGGCTTGCCCCGCAGTTTCTCGCGTGCCGCCACCAGCCCGTCGATCCTGGCCTCGCAGTACTGACTGAAACCGCCCGCATCCAGGATTGCCTCACCGTTTGCAGAGGCCGTGACCGCTGCGATGCGCAGGCCGGCCGAACTGGCAGCCTGGATGTAGCGCAGCGATCCCGCGTACGGGATCACGCCGTGTTCCTCCAGTTCGGCCAGGAGGAGCTTGTTCTTGCGGTTGGCGATTCCGTTGACGGTCGCCGCCTCGTCGGGATCGCCCGGCTCGCCTTCTGGCAGCGTGATCGCTCTAGAAGCCAGGAAATCCCGCACACCGTCGTGGCGCGGCTTGCCGTCGACGAAGGAGTTGTAATCGTCGTCGCTGAACTCCCGGGCCTGCTCGACGGTCAGGCCCGGCTGATGCTCGAGGAAGTTGTCGAAGGTGCGCTTCCACGCAGCGCGGTGCACGATTGCCGTCTCGGTGAGAACGCCGTCGACGTCAAAGAGACAGGCCCGAATCCCCGCGGGCAGACCCAACATGGCGGCAACGCTAACGCCAACCCCATCGCGATTGCACGCGGCATGGCCAACAAAAAGAGACAAGTCTGTACGGACCCGCAAGCCGGCGCACCCGGACCGGTAGGGGACGATGTGAGCTTCCGCAAACATTCAGCACGGATCAGGGCCGCTTTCGTCGCGTCCGTCCGGGGAGGAGCCCGCCATGGCCGCCAAGAAGACCGGGTCGAAGCCGAGCAAGGCCGTATCCGCAGGACGGCGACTATCCGCGACCCCAGGTGCCGATGACAAAACGCGGGACGCGTTTCGACAGGCACTGGAGGCCAAGAACGCTAAGTCAGCCCAGCGCTCCGGGGAGGATCACCTCAACGGTTCGGGGATGACCCTGCACCAGAACGACAAGCAGCAGCGCACTCACCGCCGCAAGTCAGGCTGACCGGACCGCCTCAGCGGTTGGCGACGCGCACGGTCAGCGTCCGGATCACCGTTTGGGATCCGTCCGTGACCGCGACGACGAGCGTGTATGTGCGGCCGGCATCTGAGTACCGCTCCGCGCGCAGGTCGACGCTGTCCTGGTCCACCAGGATGATGTCGTTGCAGAACTCCCCGAAATCGCCACCGCAATCCGGCTCAGACGAGATGACCGACACGA
>JALZIX010000255.1 GCA_030860025.1 Actinomycetota bacterium | reverse complement strand
AAGGCGTTCAGTTCCATCCGGAGTCGGTGCTCACGGTCGGCGGGCACCAGATGCTGGCGACCTGGCTGACCACGTGCGGCTATCCGCCGGAGCATGAGGCGCTGCGGGTGGCCACGGAGGCCGCTGCTCGGCACCATGCCCCCGAACAACGAGCGTCCGAGGTACAGCGCGTCTGACCCTTCGGTTGCAAGCGAAAAGCGAGGTACAGCGCGTCTGACCTCGGTGGGAGCTGGCGGTCCCAACGTGCGAGCCTGCCGAGCATTCAGCGGCCGGCGGCGTAGCCCTGCATGCCGCGGGGGTTGGCCGCCGCTCGCAGCACCCCGGTCTCCGGATCGCGACTGACCGCCGACATCCGGCCCAACGACCACGGACCCGACCGTACGACTTTGTGCCCGCGTCTTTCCAGATCTGCGATGACGTCGTCACCCACGCGCTCCTCGACCAGGAGTTCTGGCTCCGGCATCGTGCGGGGGGCGAACGAGGACGGGAAAGCCGTGCTGTGCCAACTCGGCGCGTCGATCGCCTCCTGGAGATTCATCCCGCCGAGGCTGTGGGCCAGCCAGAACGTGACTTGCCACTGCTCCTGCTGGTCACCGCCCGGCGTACCGAAACCGATCGTCGGCTGATCGCCGCGCATGACCAACGTCGGCGTCAGCGTGGTGCGTGGCCGGGTCCCCGGGACCAGCGAACTCGCCAGACCCGGCTGCAGCCAGAACATCTGCGCCCGCGTACCGAGGGGGAACCCGAGCTCCGCGATCGTCGGGGAGGACTGCAACCAACCGCCGCTCGGGGTTGCCGACACGATCGTGCCGTGCCGGTCGACGACGTCCAGATGGCACGTGTCACCCGGCGTACGGGCGACGGTGGGCTCGCCCACGCCAGCCATCCCTGGGTCGCGTCGCTCGCTGCCCGTCGATTCGACGACGAACTGGGGAAGTCGAGGCTCGGCACCGCCTGGGCTACCGGGCCGCAGCCCGACCGCAGCCTGATCACCGACCAGTGCGGCCCGCTCCCGGGCGTACTCGGCGGACAGGAGCGCGTCGATCGGGACCGGCGCGGCATCGCCGTACCACGCGTCGCGGTCAGCCATCGCGAGCTTGATGGCTTCGGTGGTCGCGTGGATCTGCGCGGCGCTGGCGTGCGGTGCGGTCGTGCCGGAGAGGTTGCCGAGCATGCCGAGGCACTGCAGGAAGCTGGGTCCTTGGCTCCACGGCCCCGCCTTGCACACCGTGTGGCCGTGCCAGTCGAGGGACACCGGGGGCTCGTAGGTCGCCCGCCACGCCGCCATGTCCTGAGCCGTGAGGACGCCGGCATGGCGCGCTCCGGACTCGTCCATGACCGGCGTACGAACGTGCTTGTCGATCGCCTCGGCCACGAACCCCTCGTGCCAGGCGGTCAGCGCCCCGTCAATCTGGTGTTCCCGGGTCCCTCCGGAGGAGTGCGCGCAATCGAGGAGCCGCTGGTACGTCGCGGCGAGAGTGCGGTTGCGCCACAACACGTTCGGGTGCGGAGGCCGACCGTCTGCGTCGAGCCATAACTGGGCAGAAGTCGGCCAGTGCTGGGTGAAGGTGTCGGCCATTGTTGCCGCGGTCGCTGCTACGCGCGGGAGCAGCGGGTGTCCGTTGGCCGCGTAGTCAATGGCGAACCGCAGGACCCGCTCCAGCGGGAATGTCCCGTAGTCACGGAGGAAGGTCAGCCAGGCACTGACCGCTCCGGGGACGGTGGCCGCCAGCAGGCCGGTGCCGGGGATGCTTTCGACGCCTTGATCGCGGTAGTGCTCGATCGTCGCGCCGGCGGGAGCCACCCCTTGTCCACAGAGGATTTTGGCTGACCCACCGCGCGTGGCAAACAGAATCGGCACCTCCCCGCCGGGACCGTTCAGGTGTGGTTCGACCACTTGAAGGGTGAGGCCGGTAGCGACAGCCGCGTCCACTGCCGTGCCGCCCTCCTCGAGGATCGCCATGCCGGCGGCGCTGGCCGACCAATGGGTGCTGGCGACCATGCCGAAGGTGCCTGACAACTCCGGGCGGGTAGTGAACATCCCCGCCACGCTACCGCCGCCCCGTAGGACCCGGCTCCCGCTGACTCAGCGGCACCCCGCAACGTTAGGTTCGTACTGATCTTCCCTTGATCGCGCCTCAGTGGCCCCCGCGGACTGATCTGATGGGGCCATGCGCGTCACGGTGGTCGGCAGCGTCAACCTCGATCTGGTCGCTGGTGTGTCGCGGCTGCCCGAACCCGGGGAGACCATCGGGGACGCCACGCTGGCCAGGGTCCCTGGCGGCAAGGGCGCCAATCAGGCATTGGCCGCTGCCCGACTGGGCGCGGAGGTGCGACTCCTCGCCGCCGTAGGGCGCGACGAGAACGCCGACCTTGCCCTGGCGCTGCTGGCGGCCGGCGGAGTGGACCTCACCGGCATCTGGCGCACGGACGTACCGACCGGCATCGCACTGATCACTGTCGATCCAGCAGGCGACACGACGATCGTCGTCGTATCGGGAGCCAACGCGACCCTGCAACTCGAACCCAGCGAACTGGCCGATGCCGACGCGGTCATCTGCCAGCTCGAGACACCGGTCGACACGGTGGCCGCTGCCGCCGAGGCCGCGCCAGCCTTCTTCTGCTTCAACCCCTCCCCGGCCGCGCTGGTACCCGAATCGATCGTGGTTCGTGCGGATCTGATCGTCGCGAACCGCCAGGAGTACGAAGAGATCCCCGGTCTCGACGCCGCGCGGCTGGTCGCCGTCACCCATGGCGCGGACGGGGCCGAACTTCGCCGAGACGGGGAACGGATCGCGTACGCCCGAGCGCCCAGGGTCGACGCGATCGACGGCACTGCCGCAGGCGACGGCTTTGTTGCCGCTCTCGTGGTCGGCCTGCTCGAAGGTCTTGAGCCGGAGAAGGCGCTGGAACGCGCCTGTGTCGCCGGCGCGATCACCGCTACCCGCGCGGGCGCTCAGCCGTCGCTACCGACTCGTTCGGAGGTGTTCCCGTGAGCCGGAGGCGAGCGGCGACCGCACCTTTCCCACGCTGCGCAGGGCGCCGATGAGCCGCAGACCGCTGGTGATCGACACGGACCCTGGAGTGGATGACGCCATCGCATTGCTGGTTGCCGCCAACAGTCCAGAGGTCGAACTCCTTGGTGTCACGACGGTCTTCGGCAACGTCGATCTGGACCAGACCACCGAGAACGCGCTCCGCATCCTCGAGCTGGCCGGCGCTGTCGACATCCCCGTGGCGGCTGGCGCGCGCCGCCCGCTGGTCCACGCTCAGCTTCATCGAGCCGCACACGTCCATGGCGCCAACGGACTCGGGGATGTCGAGCTGCCGCCTGCCGGCCGAACGGCGGAGGCGACTCCGGCCGTACGATTCCTTGCCGACCTGCTCCGCGGCTCGGATACCGCGGTCACCGTCTGCGCGGTCGGCCCGCTGACGAACATCGCCTTGTTGGTGGCCTCCGATCCCGTGGCGGCGGCTCGGATCGAACGGCTGGTCGTCATGGGGGGTGCGTACGGTTCGGGGAACGTGACGCCGACCGCGGAGTTCAATGTCTGGTCGGACGCGGAAGCCGCACATCGGGTCCTCAGCTCGGGTCTCCCGATCACCATGGTGGGACTGGACGTCACGCGGCCGACCGCGCTGGATGCGGCGGCATGCGCCCGAATCGGGGCGAGCGGGCCGGTCGGGGCCTCAGCGGCGGCGATGCTGGCGCACTACCTCGACCACTACGTCCGCATGCAGGGCAGCCCTGGCGTCGTCATCCACGATGCGCTTGCCGTCCTGGAAGCGATCACACCAGGCGTCCTCGAGACCGTCGAACGGCGAGTGTC
>JALZIX010000250.1 GCA_030860025.1 Actinomycetota bacterium | reverse complement strand
GGACCGTTATTGAGGCCGATAGGCATGAACTGTCCGAGCGGAACCTTGGCGGCCATTCTCTGCAACGTCGGAACGACGGATTGGATGTCCTTGTCCGTGCCTACGTGGGCCGAGTTGGCGTTGACATGCCCGCACCAGCACAGGTGACCTGTCACGTTGCGCTCCGCCGGAGGCGTGGTGTTGTACCACTGGTTGAACAGGACCTCGGTCTCCTGGACGTCATCGCCGCCCACACCGTTGCGGGTGACCGGAACACCCAGCAAGGGCTCGAGGTAGGCGCCCCACGCCAAGGACATCGAGTCGCCCCAGACGATGACCTTGGTCACCGGTCCGCCCTCTGCGGCTGCGGTCTGGTGCTGCGTCGGCACAGCCAGCGCCACCACGGCGGCAACCAGCGCCGAGAGCAAGACGAAGGACTTCTGGAGCCCCAGGAGTGGCTTGATCACAGCGTCTTTTCTCCCCTATTTCGCGTGCGGATTTCTATCCGACGATGGTCGTAAGACCAGGTGGGGACCGGCCGCAGTAAGGCGCTGCTTGGTCTGCTGCGTAGTCCAACGGAAAGGTTGGGAACGAAGGCTTACGGCCTAAGCTTACGGGGTATGGCTGCCGCAGCGGCTGTGGACGTGACGTGAGTCACATGCCCTCGGCGGCCGAAACCAACCTCAGTTCGTACGGTGAATCGTCAACAGGCCCCGCTCGAGGGCGACCGTCACGGCGCCCGTGCGGTCGTCGACGCCGAGCTTGGCAAACGCATGGACGAGATGCGTCTTCACGGTGGCCTCGGAGATGTGCAATGACCGTCCGATCGCACGGTTGGTCATGCCCTTCGCCACCAGCCGCAAGACCTCGACCTCCCGATCAGTGGGCTGCTCCACCTGCGGAGTACGCCAGCGGCCGAGCAGCCTGGCCGTGATGGCCGGCGCCAGCACCGACTCGCCCCGGGCCGCAGCTCGAACCGCCCGAAACAGCTCTTCGCGCGGCGCGTCCTTGAGCAGCACCCCGATGGCGCCCGCCTCCACGGCCCGGACGATGTCCTGGTCCTCGTCGTAGGTGGTGAGCACGAGCACGTGGACTGCGGGATGGCTGTCATTGAGCTGGGCGATGGCACCGACCCCGTCCAGGCGAGGCATCCGCAGGTCCATCAGGACCACGTCAGGTGCGGTCTCGGCGACGATGGCCAGCGCTTCGAGGCCATCCGCGGCCTCCCCGACGACTTCGAGGTCCGGCTGGCCATCGAGCATCCCGCGCAGCCCGTCGCGGACCACCGGGTGATCATCGACCACGACGATCCGGATGTCGCTCACGACGGCACCGAGGCAGCGATCGTGGTGCCCTGGCCGGGGGCGCTCTCCACGCTGAGCTCCCCGCCCACCGCACTGATCCGCTCCCGCATGCCGACCAGTCCGAACCCACCGTCGGACCGGACGTTGGACAGGCCGTCGAAGCCGGCTCCGTCGTCATCCACATCGAGGGTGACCGTGTCGCCCAGATAGGACAGCGACACCACAACACGCGACGCCGCGGCATGCTTGGCCACGTTGGCCAGCGCCTCCTGCGCGGTCCGCAGCAGGGCGGTCTCGGTGTCGGGATGCAGTGGTACGGGTTCTCCGGTCGTACGCAGTTCGGCCGGTACGCCACTGTCGGCCGACCAGCGGCGGACGGCACGGTCCAAGGCCTGCCCGAGCGAGGCACCCTCGAGCAGATCCGGCCGTAGCGCCTGGACCGAGCGGCGTACCTCGCCCAACCCATCGCGGGCGGTACGGCGCGCGGTGTCCAGGTGTCCTCGGGCGTCAGTGGGGCGCTCGTCAAAGGCCTGATCAGCGGCTTCGAGGTGAGTCACGATGCTGGTGAAGCCTTGAGCGATCGTGTCGTGCAGTTCCCGCGCCAGCCGTTCTCGCTCCTCCAGGACCCCGGTCCGGCGCGCGGTGTCGGCCAGCTCGGACCGAGTAGCCGCGAGCGCCTCGAGTGCATCTCGGCGCTGCGCGCTCTGCCGGGACACGGTTCCGATGAATACCGCGATCAGGGCAGCAAGGCCGGCGGTGGCCAGCAGGTTGGCCAGCGAACCAGGTCCGGCACCCCAGCCACCGAGGGCCCAGCCGACCAGCGCGCTGAGGCCGACAATGGGCACCATGCCCCACCAGCCGAGGGTGATGAACATCAGCGGGTAGAGCGCGTACATCACGATCGTGTAGCCGTCGGCGAGATAGACCAGCGCCACCGTGAAGCCGCCGGCCACCAGCCAATAGCCGGCCATCGCGG
>JALZIX010000245.1 GCA_030860025.1 Actinomycetota bacterium | reverse complement strand
TGGGCACGCCGGCTGCGCGCAGGGTGAGCACCGAACCAGACTGCGTGCCAGGGCGTACCTCGATCTCCTGCTCGCCGTCCAGCGTGGTCAGCGACAGCGTCGTGCCCAGCGCCGCTGCAGTCATCGGAAGGCTCACGCGGCAGTGCAGGTCGGCGCCGTCGCGGGTGAAGATGTCGTGGTCCCGTTCCCGGATCTCCACGTATAGGTCACCTGCCGGTCCTCCGCCGGGACCGACCTCGCCCTGACCGGACAATCGGATCCGCATGCCGTCCTCGACGCCGGCCGGAACCTTCACCGTCAAGCTGCGCCGTGCGCGGACCCGGCCGTCGCCGCCGCATTGCGGGCACGGGTCCGGAATGACCTGGCCAACCCCGGCACAGACCGGACAGGGCCGTTTGGTTACCACCTGGCCCAAGAAGGAGCGCTGCACACTCTGCACCTCGCCCATCCCGTTGCAGGTCGTACACGTCTGCGGATGCGTGCCCGTCGAAGTCCCGGCACCGGTGCATGCGCTGCACACGGTGGCCGTCTCCACCATCAGGTCCTTGGTGGCACCGAACGCGGTCTCCACCAGATCCAGGTCGAGCCGGATGAGCGCATCCGCACCGGGACGCGCCCGGCTGCGCGGCCCACGACTGGCCGCGGCTCCGCCGAAGAACGCGTCCATGATGTCGCTGAACCCACCGAACCCGGCGTACTGGGCTCCGCCGCCGCCGTTGCCCAGCGGGTCGCCGCCGAGATCGACGATCTGGCGCTTCTGCGGATCGGTGAGGACCTCGTAGGCGGTCGCAACCTGCTTGAACCGCTCCTGGGCGACCGGATCGGGGTTGACGTCAGGGTGCAGGTCCCGGACCAGCTTGCGGTAGGCCCGCTTGATCTCCTCGTTGCTCGCCCCGCGGCGCACACCCAGGGCTGCGTAGTAGTCAGTCGCCACTGGATCAGCCCCCGCTCACAAGGCGGCCGACGTAACGGGCCACCGCTCGGACGGCGGAGATGTTGCTTGGGTAGTCCATCCGCTTGGGGCCCAGAACACCGAGGCCACCGAGTTGCTGGGTGCCGTCGCCGTACCCGGCCGACACGACCGCCGCGGCGGCGAGCCCGGCGTGTTCATTCTCCTCACCGATCCGAACCGTCACGGTGCTGGGATCCACTTCACCGATCAGTCTGAGGATGACCACTTGCTCTTCCAGCGCCTCCAAGATGGGACGCAACGACATTGGGAAATCATGCAGATCCCGGGTCAGATTCGCGGTCCCGCCGACGACCATCCGCCCGTCCGGCTGCTCGACAAGGGTCTCGAGCAGGACCGAGGCCACTGACGCGGCCAGCGGCCTGATCTCGTTGGGCACGTTGCGAGCCAAGTCGGCAACCCTGGTACTGGCATCGGTGAGCCGCAGACCGCCGATGGCCGCATTCAGCTTGAATCGAAGGTCGGTGACCTGTTCTTCGCTCACGTCCGTATTGAGCGGGATCACCCGCTGCTCTATCCGTCCGGAGTCGGTGATCACCACGAGCATGATCCGGCTGGTGCTCAACGGGAAAACTTCAACATGCCGGATGCCGCTTCGGGCCATCGTCGGGTACTGCACGACCGCAACCTGATGGGTCAACTGGGCGAGCAGTCTGACCGTCCGACCCAGCACGTCATCGAGGTCGACCGCGCCGTCCAGGAACGACTGAATTGCCTTGCGTTCGGCAGCGGTCATCGGCTTGACCTGGGTGAGCCGGTCGACGAAGAGCCGGTATCCCTTGTCGGTCGGCACCCGCCCGGCGCTGGTGTGCGGCTGCGTGATGTAGCCCTCGTCTTCGAGGACTGCCATGTCATTGCGAATGGTGGCCGCCGACACACCCAGGTTGTGCCGATCCACCAGAGCCTTACTGCCAACCGGGTCGTTGGTGGAGACGAAGTCCTCAACGATGGCGCGTAGCACTTGGAGGCGACGCTCCTCGTGGGTCATCGTCCGACGTCCCTTCCGATGGTGGTACGTGCGCGGTTGCGCACCGCGTACGGGCCCGGCTGGCAGTCCGTGCGGCGCAGTGCCAGCCCGATCCCAGCATACGACGGACGGGGAGCGGCCCGGCTTCATCATGGGTATCGGTCAGGGGGATCGGTATCAAGTATCGGTAAGGTCTGCCCAGCGACCGATCGAGCACTCGAGGTAATGAGCTGATCTTCAAAGCGGTTCGGGAGAACCGGCCCTACCCCGACCACGGCCTGTCGACGCGCGACTGGGCCGGGATACCGCCGCGCCAGGTTCGCCTCGACGAACTGGTCACCACCAAGACCGTCCTTGCCCTGGACAAGCTGCTCGAGGACGACTCGACGTTCTACGGGGATCTCTTTCCACACGTGGTCGCCTGGGAGGGCACGCTCTACCTCGAGGACGGCATGCACCGTGCGCTGCGGGCCGCCCTGCAGCAACGCAACGTCCTGCACGTACGGGTACTCGACCTTGACGAGTTCCGTCCAGGTGGCAGCGGCCAGAACAAGGCGCCCACCTCCACTCCCTGAGCCCCGCGGGCGGCTAGTCGGTGAGGTCGCGAACCACCGCGTCGGCAAGCAACCGGCCGCGCATGGTCAGCGCCGCGCGGCCCTTGGCGTAGGCGGCTCGGTCCAGCAAGCCGTAGGTCACAGCTTCAGCAGCGCGCTTCTGGCCGCGTTCAGAGAGCACGTCGAGGCAGACACCGGCGCGCAACCGGATACCGAGCATGATCGTTTCGACGTGGCGCTGAGACGTGTCGAGCAGCTCACTGCCGTGCGCAGGACTCTGGCCCTCGCTCAGCGACCGAGCGTATGCGGCCGGGTGCTTGCGATTCCACCAGCGGGCGCCGCCGATGTGACTGTGCGCACCTGGGCCAACGCCCCACCAGTTGCCGCCGGTCCAGTACAGCTCGTTGTGCCGGCACCGGCCTGCAGCTGACATGGCCCAGTTGGACACCTCGTACCAGTCGAGACCGGCGGCCCCCAAAGTCTGGTCGGCCTGTTCGTACCGATCAGCGAGCACGTCGTCGTCAGGAGCCGCGATCAGCCCATTCTGGACACTGCGAGCCAGTGCGGTCCCCGGCTCGACGATCAGCGCGTACGCCGACACGTGCTCCACGCCCGTCGCGACCGCTGCATCCAGTGAGGTCTGCCAGTCCTCGTCGGACTCCCCCGGCGTGCCGTAGATCAGGTCCAGGCTGATTCGGTGGAATCCCGCCGCGCGTGCGTCTTCCACCGCCCGCAATGCCTGGCCCGGGGTGTGTAGACGGTCCAGTACCGCCAGGACGTGCGGTACCGCCGACTGCATGCCCATCGAGACCCGGTTCACGCCGGCTCGCAGTAGGCGTGCGAACGAGGCCCGGGTGACCGACTCCGGATTCGCCTCGACGGTGATCTCCACGTCCTGCGCCACCGGGAACTCGGCCCTGATCTCGTCCAGCATCGCGGCCAGATGCTCAGCCGGCAGCACGGTAGGGGTGCCGCCACCGAAGAACACGGTGCGCACGATGGGCAACTCCGGCCCCAGCACGTGTCTGACCAGCCGGAGTTCGGCCAGGACACTGTCCACGTAGTCGTGGTGGCTTGCGCCCGGCCCCAGCTCGGCCGCTGTGTAGGTGTTGAAATCGCAGTACCCGCAGCGGCTCGCGCAGAATGGCACATGGACATAGAGCCCGAACGGAGTATTGAGCAAGCCCTCTCTGGCTGTGTCCGGTAACCAGCGCTGATCGGGCAGGGCATGCTGATCGCGGAGAGTCGTTGGCATCGTGCTCCAGTGTGACAACCTGCGGCCGTGAATGTGGGAGCCGCACCTGAGCCGTGGTGGGAGTTGATGCGTCAGTGAGCGAGCCGACAGCTGACCTGGTCCGGTACGACGTTGCCGCCGGAGTCGCCACGATCACCTTGGACTTCCCGGCCAAGCGCAACGCTCTGTCCCAGGCGCTCATGCGGGAGTTGGCGGCTGCGATCAGCGCGGCGCAGGACGACAATGCGGTGCGCGTTCTGGTCCTGTCCCACACCGGACGGGTCTTCTGCTCCGGGATGGACCTCAGCGAAGCGCGCGGCGGTGATGCCGCTGAGATGGGCGTGCAGGCTTTGCCGGCAATTCTGCAGAGCTTGTACGAAAGCCCCAAGCCGGTCGTGGCCAGGGTCGCCGGATCAGCGCGGGCCGGCGGGATCGGTCTGATTGCGGTGTGCGATGTCGCTGTCTGTATTCGGACCGCCTCCTTCGCCTTCACCGAGGTACGTCTCGGGCTCGTTCCAGCACTGCTCTCTGCCACGGTGCTCCCCCGGCTGGCTCCGCGCGCCGCTACGGAGCTCTTTCTCACCGGCGCGGTCTTCGACGGGGTCCGGGCGGCCGAAATCGGCCTGGTCAATGCCGCAGTTGGCGCAAATGACCTCGACACAGCTACCGACGCCTACGTTGCCGATCTGGTCAAGGGCGGCCCGATCGCTCTTGCGGCCACCAAGGCGCTACTCCGGCGAGCGCAGGCACCGAGAATGGCCGAGCAATTGACCGAACTGGCCGGGACCTCGGCGCAATTCTTCGCCAGTGACGAGGGCCAGGAGGGAATCCGCGCGTTCGGCGAGAAGCGCGCGCCGCGCTGGATCCCCGTCGGACCCGCCTAGACTCTGCGACATCCGTGAGCGACTTGGGAAGCACCGGCTGACCTGGGCACAGGCCGCACTCATCCTCCTGATCGGCGCCCTCGGTGCCCTGATCGGTGTCGGATTGGGCAATGCCGTGGGTGCGGCTGGTGACCTCGGCCCGTTGGACGTCACAACCCGGCTGACGACCGGTGTCGGTTCGACCTTCGACGTCGGCGTGGCGGCCGTCCGGTTGGATACGCCCGGATTCGTCGGGTTGAGCATCACCGCGAACGACGTCCGCTTCAGCAATCCCGCCGACCTCGCCAACACGCTGAGGTCCTTCGGAGACGTCGAGGCGGTCGCTGCCTCCCTGCTGGCCAGGACCGTTGCGCACTTGGGTGAGTTCGCGACCGTCGGTGCCTTGATCGGATTGCTGCTGGCGCTGGCGACCCATCGGCCCTTGTTCGGCCGCTCGGCACGGAAACGCATCCGCCGGGCGACCTACACGGCGGGGGCCTGGCTGGCCGTCGGTACGCTGGCCACCTCCATCATCGGACCGTCCGCGAATCTGGCCAGCCGCTCCTGGATACCGGTGGTGGGTCTGTCCGTGGAGGGACAGGTGCTGCCGGACGTCCAGGTGGCAGGCAATCTCCTTAACGAGACTGTGCGGGTGCTCGAGGAGAACGAGGACTTCTACGAGCAATTGCGCACCACCACGGCCAGCGCTATGGCTGCGATCAGCGACGAGGACGCCGAGCGGGGGCTGGCCGCATTCCTCTTCGAGAGCGACCTGCACTGCAACCTGGGCATGACCCGGGTCATCAGCGAAGTAGCGCTTCAGGCCGGGGCCGAGTTCGTTCTCAGCGGTGGTGACATCACCATGAGCGGCACCGAACTAGAGGCCTTGTGCACCGATGTCTACCTGCGCCGCCTCGGAGCTACCCCACTGGTCCTGGTGCTGGGAAACCACGACTCCGACCGGACCGGGCTCGACCTGTCGGGCGGCGGAGCAGCGGTACTGCGGGGCGAGCCGATCCGAGTCGGCGGTCTCACTCTGCTCGGCGACAGTGACCCACATCGCTCCCAGATCGGCGTGTCGACGACCCTCCGGGGTGACGAGACGGTCCCTGAATTCATCGATCGGATGGCGGAGACGGCGTGTGACACCAATCCCGACATTCTGCTCATACACGACCCGGCCCACGCCGCCGACGCAATCGAGGACGGCTGCGCGCCACTCGTCCTGTCGGGACACCGGCATCGCGAGGAAGGGCCAACGCGGAGCGGGGACAGCGTCACGTACACGGTGGACAACTCTGGCGGGACCGGGCAGAACACTCCCTCGTACGGACCATTGGCCACCGACAGTGCCGTGGCGCTGTTCTATTTCGACCCGGACACCGAAGCGGTGATCGGCCTTCGCACGGTGCAATTCGCCGAGCAGGGCTCGGTCACCATCGGCGATTACCGATTGTTGGACCCCCCAAAGGTCAACCGGGAGAACTGACGGAGGCAGCCAGCACCGCTTGAAAGAGCGCTTCGTCCTCCCCCGCATCGAGCGCGCGTAGGTCCAGCAGGCATCGGCCTCGCTCCACCCGGCCGAGCACCGGCACCGCACCGCCACGCAAGACGGCGGCATAGGCCACCGGCAAGCTCACTGCGGCGCTGGCCAGCGACACCTCGGGCGCCCCGCCGCCACCCACCGTCGCAAGGCTGTCCGTTGCCTCCGCGGAGACCCCTGCCGCCTGTAGCCGGCTAGCGAGTTGCCGGGCGCGCTCTCGCAGGTCCGCGACATCGGCCTCCAGGGACCGCAGTACCGGTGGCCGGGGTCCGCGGATTGTGGCCTCCAGCGCGGCGAGCGTCAGTTTGTCCACACGCAGGGCGCGGGCAAGCGGGTGCCGCCGAAGTCGTTCGACCAGTTCCCGGCGCCCGAGGATCAGCCCCGCCTGCGGTCCGCCGAGCAGCTTGTCGCCGCTGCCGGTGACCAGGGCCGCACCTGCGGTCAGCGCGGACTGCGCGTCCGGCTCACTCGGCACCGCCGAATGGGGCATCAGCAATCCGGAGCCGAGGTCAGCAACCACTGGAACTGCTAGTTCGGCCAGCGGCCCCACGTCGACGGTCGAGGTGAACCCGCGTACCACGAAGTTCGACGGGTGCACTTTCAGCACAAACCCCGTCTCCGGGCCGATTGCCGCGGCATAGTCCTCGATGCTCACCCGGTTCGTCGTTCCGACCTCATGAAGTCGGGCCCCCGTCGACACCAGCAGATCGGGAATCCGAAATCCGTCGCCGATCTCGACGAGTTCGCCTCGCGCGATGACGATCTCCTTACCCCGAGCGAGCGCAGTCGCCGCGAGCAGTACAGCCGCCGCGCCGTTGTTCACGACGTGCGCGGCTTCAGCCGCAGGCACCGCGTCGCACAGGGCTTCGATCGCGCCTTGTCCGCGTCGTCCTCGCCGCCCGGTAGCGAGATCCAGTTCCACATCGGTCGTGCCGCTCGCGGCGACCAAGGCCTGCACTGCGGCTGGTGACAGCGGTGCCCGGCCGAGGTTGGTGTGCACCAGCACACCGGTGGCATTCAGGACCGGCCGAAAGGTCGCTGCCGTACGCGGTAGGCAGGCAACCGCCTTCTCGACGGCCTCCGCCGAGGGAAGGGTGCCGGCGCGAACTTCAGACTGGATAGCGACGACGACCTGCTTGACCACTGACCTACCCAGCCGCTCGCAGGCTTCGGCCAACCGCGGTTCGGCCAGCATGTCGTCGGTGCGGGGCACCAGCCTGCGGGCGTTGTCCCCAGCCATGTCCAGCGACTCTACGTCGGCGGCCAGAGAACAGGCATCAGCAGCACAGTTCGGATCGCGCCGCCGCTGCGACGAGGGGTCAACTCCCAGCGTTGAGCGTGATCACCCTGAGCGGGCCAGGAACGGGTAGCCGTACACCTCAAAGGCCCGAGCCTTGGCCTCCCCACGGGCACCACCGAAGGTGTCCCATGCCGGGCCCACCTGTACCTCGACGAACCCAGTTTGCTCGAGCATTGCCTGCCAGCCCGCACGGGGCAGCCCACCGGCAATTCAACCGGTCCACAGGTCGATATCGCGCATCGCCCCAACCGGGACGGGGCGGCCGTTGGC
Organism: Actinomycetota bacterium; assembly: GCA_030860025.1. Taxonomy (GTDB): domain Bacteria; phylum Actinomycetota; class Actinomycetes; order Mycobacteriales; family Geodermatophilaceae; genus JACCQS01. The sequence continues at coordinate 13,556 of JALZIX010000245.1, read as the reverse complement.
GATGTCGGCGAACTGCAGCCACCCGCCCGGACGCAGGACGCGGCGGATCTCGGCAAATACCGCTGCCTTGTCGGAGCACAGGTTGATCACTCCATTGGAGATCACCACATCTGCCCATCCGTCATCGACCGGTAACTCTTCGGCCAGGCCCGCCCGGAACTCGACCTGGTCCAGTCCCAGCCGGGCTGCATTATCCCGGGCCTTCGTAAGCATCTCCTCGGTCATGTCCACGCCGACTACCCGTCCGGTGGGACCGACCTGACCGGCGGCAACAATGCTGTCGAATCCGGAGCCCGAGCCCACGTCCACCACCCGCTCGCCCGGCTCTAGATCACGCAGCGCGAACGGGTTGCCGACTCCGGCAAAGGACTCCACGGCTTCCTCGGGAAGGGAATCGACAATGGGGCCCGGGTAGTCGAGGCGGGCAGCCAGTGTGCGCCCGGTGTGGAAGTGGTGCTCGCCGCCGGGGTCACTGGCCACCTCGCGGTACTTCTCCCGAACCTGCTCCCGCAGAACGGATGCATCCACCAACAATTCGCTCATCGTGATATCCCTCCTGGTCCAGCCGCCGAATTTGTGAGCGGGTGGTGGTCAATAGCTGAAGTCGTCTGAAGATCCCTCCACCGGGGTTATTTGTCAAGTGATTGTATGAATATTATAAGAGAGTAAGAGGAGGGCCAAGGGGGGACTACTCGTCGCAACCGGCACCGATACCGACAGAGGTTCATCCCTTAGACCTAGAGTCGTAGAGGTGAGCCCGATTGTCCGTAAACGCGCCCGCGAGTCGGGGCCGGCGACGTACCGGCTGACGAGCTACGCCCACGGCGGTGGCTGCGCCTGCAAGATCCCCCCAGGCGAACTCGAGTCGATGGTGGCTGGCTTGGGTGGCCCTTCGCTGACCGGAGATGGCGTCGGCGAGATGATCGTGGGACTCGAGTCCGGCGACGACGCCGCGGTCGTGCGGATCGCCAACGGCCAAGCTGTGATCGTCACCGCCGACTTCTTCACCCCGGTGGTCGACGACGCCTACGACTGGGGTCGGATCGCAGCCGCCAATGCACTTTCCGACGTGTATGCAATGGGCGGTACGCCCATCGTGGCCGTCAACCTGCTCGGCTGGCCGCGAGATGTGCTCCCGATGGAACTAGCCGCAGAGACGTTGCGCGGGGGTCTGGACGTCGCACGGGCCGCAGGGTGTCACGTCGGAGGGGGACACAGCGTGGACGACCCCGAACCGAAGTACGGGATGGCCGTCACCGGCATCGGCGACCCGGACCGACTCATCCGCAACGACGCAGCTCAAGTTGGTCTGCCGCTGTCGCTATCCAAGCCGTTGGGGACAGGGGTACTGAACAACCGGCACAAGGTCACCGGCGAGGTGTTCGAACACGCCATCGCGACCATGACCGAACTCAATCGCGATGCCTCGGTCGCCGCGCTGGCCGCTGGGGTACGCGCGGGCACCGATGTCACCGGATTCGGCCTGCTCGGGCACCTGTTCAAACTGGCCAGGGCCAGCGGGGTCACCGCGATTCTCGACTCCGCCGCGATACCCCTGCTCGAGGGTGCACGAGAGGCCGTACGGGATGGGTACATCTCTGGTGGCACGCGGCGCAACCTGGATTGGGTCGGTACGGCCGCAGATCTGTCCGCGATCGACGAGCACACCGCATTGCTCCTGGCCGATGCGCAGACCTCAGGCGGTCTCCTGTTGGTCGGCGAGATCCCGGGAGCGACGGTGATTGGCGAGATCGTCGTCGCGCGGGAGCACGCCATTGTCGTGTCCTGACCGTGCCCGGGCCTATTCAGCCCGATATGTTGCGGATGATCCAGTTCCATTTTCAAATGATTACTTGACAATGGGCCTGGATGGGCAGAGCATTCGTCGCAACCGGAGGGACGGAGGCGCACCGATGAAGCTGGCGGCCGAGGACATCGAACGGATGGACCCGTACCAGTTCATGGCCGTTATCGGGAAGCGGGTGATCCATCCTGGTGGGCGGGCCGCGACCGAAGCGCTGCTCGACCGCGCCGGGCTCACGGCTGACAGTCGGGTCCTCGACGTTGGCTGCGGCGTGGCAACGACCGCACTCGAGATTGCCCGGCGCTACGGCGCGCACGTCACTGCCGTGGACATCGCGCCGCTGATGCTGGAACGTGCCGAGGCGAATGTCGCGGCCGCCGGTCTCGGCGGCCTGGTCGATGTGGACGCTGGTGACATCCTGGATCTCAAATACGAAGATGGCAGCTTCGACGTTGTGATCGCCGAGGCAGTAACCATGTTCGTGGACCGCCCCCGCGCGGCTGCCGAACTGGCCCGGGTGGCCAAGCCGGGCGGCCGCGTGCTCGCAACGGAGTTCTTCTGGCGCATGGCGCCGCCCACCCAAGCGCGGGAGATCTTCCTGGGCCAGGTGTGCCCTGGCCTGGAGTTCGACACGGCCGAGGACTGGGTTCGCATCTACGAGTCGGCCGGGCTGACAGGTCTGGACATCAGCACCGGACCGTTCGCGATGATGACTCCACGAGGTTTCCTTTCCGACGAAGGCATCGGTGGAAGCCTCGCCGTCATGGGACGTGTCGCAAGCCGACCGGCGAACATTCGCAAGATGGTCTGGCTAATGCCCCGGATGACCAAGGCCGTCCCGTACCTCGGTTACATCGTGGTCGCCGCCGACAAGCCGGGATGCCGGTAGGCCGATCCGAACGTTGGCCCCAGGCAGCACTAGCCTGAGGTTCGTGATTGCCGCCTACGTCTCGAAGCCCGCGCCCGACGACCCGCTGTCCGCACTCGAGGTGGGTGAACGGCCCGCGCCCGAACCGCGCGCGGGGTGGACCACCGTCACGGTCAAGGCGGCCTCGCTCAACCATCATGACGTCTTCTCGCTGCGCGGCATCGGGCTGCCGGAGGACCGGATGCCGATGATCCTGGGCTGTGATGCGTCCGGCACCGACGAGAGCGGCAACGACGTCGTCGTACACGCCGTGATCAGCGACCCGTCCTGGACCGGCGACGAGACCCTAGACCCCAAGCGGTCCCTGCTGTCCGAGCGTTATCAGGGGACGCTGGCCGAGAAGGTCATCGTCCCGAACCGCAACGTGATCCCCAAACCCGACGAACTGTCCTTCCAGGAGGCTGCTTGCCTATCCACGGCCTGGCTGACCGCCTATCGCATGCTCTTCACGAAGTCCGGTGTCCGCCCCGGCGACACCGTTCTCGTGCAGGGCGCCAGCGGCGGAGTGGCGACTGCCCTGATCGCGTTGGCTAGTGCCGCTGGGATGCGGGTCTGGGCAACCAGCCGTACCGAGGATAAGCGCGCACTGGCGACCGAACTCGGCGCCCACGCGAGCTTCGAGTCTGGAGCCCGGCTTCCTGAGCGGGTCGACGCGGTCTTCGAAACTGTCGGCGAGGCGACCTGGGGGCACAGCCTGAAGTCCTTGAAGCCGGGTGGTCGCGTCGTGGTGTCGGGAGCCACGAGCGGTGCGGCTCCACCGGCAGATCTTCAGCGGGTGTTCTTCCTCCAACTGTCGGTGATCGGCTCGACGATGGGGACCCGGGACGAGCTCGCCAAGTTGATCCAGTTCTGCCAGACCAGCGGCCTTCGACCACGCATCGACGTGCAGATGCCGTTGACTGATGCCCACGACGGCTTCGCCCGGATGATCGCTGGGGAGACCGCCGGTAAAATTGTGTTCACCCTCGACTGAGTGCATTCGCCACCCTGGGCTCGCCTTATCGCGGTGCGCAGCACCTGTGGCGACGTGATCGCCTCACCCTCATCAGTCTCGTGTCCCGGTCATCGGTCACCCGATCCCACTGCTGAGCATCGCGGTCCTTGCCGCCTGGACCGGCTGGCGCTCGGAGTTGCTGCTGTTCCGTCGCACTCAACCCATCGGTCATCCGCCGTTCCACGGCGGCGACCGCACGGTCAGCGCTCGACTACCTCCTGACCGGTGGCGCTGAGTTCGATCTGACGCACCCTCCCATCGCGCGGATGAGCCACCCGGCTCACCAGCTCGGCACGCCGCCGTCAACGCCATCGCCACAGCAGAACCACACCACTACCGGGTCGAGTCGGTCCACCGCAGCTAGACGCGCTGCGGCGCGACGTCGGCGAGGACCGCGCTCTCGATCAGGCGGGCCACCTTGGGCCGGTCGCGGTCGGGAAACGCATACAGGGCAGGGGCAAGTTTCGAGCTCAGCCCGCGGTCCACGGTCAACGCCCGCAGTGCCAGGCCCAGGGTGACGTCGTGGTCCGGCCGGTAGGCGACCTCGATGCGGTCACCAGCGGTGATCTGCCCTTCCTCGACCACGCGGAGGTAGGCACCGGGCGCACCGTAGGCGATGAACCGTTTGATCAACCGCGGCACACCCCAGAAGCCCTGGAAGGTCAGGCATGGTGTGCGTGGGCAGGTGACCTCGAGCAGCGTCCCACCGATCCGCCAGCGTTCTCCGAGCAGCGCATTGGTGACATCCAGTCCGCGAGTGCGCAGGTTCTCGCCGAACCTGCCCGGTGGCAGCTCCCGGTCCAGCTCTGCCGACCACCAGTCGGCGTCCTCTTGTGCGTAGGCATAGACGGCCTTGCCCTCCCTGCCGTGGTGGGCGATGTCGCACTGCGTGTCGCCGGTCACGCCGAGACGGTGTACGCCGACCGGGCCGACGACCGGCCGCTTGTCAATTGCCGTCTCGTCCTGCTGGCCACCGATGTCAGGGATGATCGCGTGCACCACGCACACGGCCACGACCTCCGCGGTGAACGTCATTTCTTGCCCGCAGTCGTCGGCTCCCCCTGGGAGAGAGCGGCGATGAAGGCCTCCTGCGGGACCTCCACCCGGCCGACCATCTTCATCCGGCGCTTGCCCTCCTTCTGCTTCTCCAACAACTTTCTTTTACGGGTGATGTCACCGCCGTAGCACTTCGCGAGTACGTCCTTGCGCATCGCCCGGATAGTCTCCCGGGCGATGACCCGAGCGCCGATCGCTGCCTGGATCGGCACCTCGAACTGCTGCCGCGGGATCAGCTGACGCAGCTTGCCAGTCATCATCACCCCGTACGCGTACGCCTTTTCCTTGTGCACGATCGCGCTGAACGCATCGACGGGTTCGCCCTGCAACAAGATGTCCACCTTGACGAGGTCGGCCAGCTGCTCGCCGGACTCCTCGTAATCCAGAGATGCGTACCCGCGCGTCCGTGACTTCAGGACATCGAAGAAATCGAAGATGATCTCGCCCATCGGCAACGTGTAGCGCAACTCGACCCTGGTCTCGGACAGATAGTCCATCCCGGTCAGCTGGCCCCGTCGGGACTGGCAGAGCTCCATGATCGTGCCGGTGTAGTCCGTCGGCGAGATGATCATCGCCTTCACGACCGGCTCGTACACTTCCCCGTTCTTGCCCGCCGGCCAGTCACTCGGGTTGGTGATGACCAACTCTTCGCCCTCCTCGGTGACCATCCGGTAGACGACGTTGGGCATCGTGGAGATCAGCGCCAGGTCGAACTCGCGTTCCAGGCGCTCGCGCACGATCTCCAGGTGCAGCAGGCCGAGAAAGCCGCAGCGGAAGCCGAATCCCAGAGCGGTCGAGGTCTCCGGCTCGTACACCAGAGCCGCGTCGTTGAGCTGCAGCCGGTCCAGCGCATCGCGGAGGATCGGGTAGTCGGAGCCGTCGATCGGATAGAGCCCGGAGTAGACCATCGGGCGCGGATCGCGATACCCGCTGAGTGCCTCCGTAGCGGGTTTGGCCAGATTCGTGATCGTGTCCCCGACTCGCGACTGACGAACGTCCTTGACCCCCGTGATCAGGTAACCGACCTCGCCGACCCCGAGCGACGCGACCGGCTTGGGCTCGGGTGAGATGACGCCGACCTCGAGCAGTTCGTGGGTGGCCCGGGTCGACATCATCCGGATCTTCTCCCGCGCCTGGATCTCTCCGTCGATCACCCGGATGTAGGTGATCACGCCGCGGTAGGTGTCATAGACCGAGTCGAAGATCATCGCCCGGCTCGGGGCATCCGCATCGCCGACCGGCGCCGGAACGTCGCGGACGACCGCATCGAGGAGTTCGCCGACGCCCTCCCCGGTCTTGCCGCTGACCCGCAGGACAGTCTGGGGATCGCAGCCGATCACATGGGCTATCTCGGCTGCGTAGCGATCGGGTTGAGCCGCGGGCAGGTCGATCTTGTTCAGCACCGGGATGACCTGCAGGTCGTTCTCCAAGGCCAGATACAGGTTGGCCAGCGTCTGCGCCTCGATCCCCTGGGCCGCGTCGACCAGGAGCACCGCGCCCTCACATGCCGCCAGCGACCTGGATACCTCGTAGGTGAAGTCGACATGGCCGGGGGTGTCGATCATGTTCAGCACGTAACCGGCGCCGTCGGGGCCAGCCCACGGCAACCGCACCGCCTGGGACTTGATGGTGATCCCGCGCTCGCGCTCGATGTCCATCCGGTCGAGGTATTGCGCGCGCATGTTGCGTGACTCGATCACGCCGGTGACTTCCAGCATCCGGTCGGCCAGCGTCGATTTGCCGTGGTCGATGTGGGCGATGATGCAGAAGTTCCGGATCCTGGCAGGATCGGTCAGCGCATGAGCGGGCGTTGCGGGCTGGGTCACTCAGATCCGTCTCGTACAGGGGTGGGGTAGGAACGCGCCGGTACGGTCGCGCCCACTCATGGTCCCACGCAGCCGAGGTGTTGCCTCGATGCGTGCTCGAGTCCTGGACGCTACGAAAAGCCGGCCACCGCGTTGGCTGGCGTATGTGTTGCTGCTGGTAACCTGATGTGTCGGCGCCGCCGCCGCTCAACGCGGAATCCTGCGCGCCGCAGTACGGCACGACTCCTGACTCCCGATTTCAAGCAGCGAAGGCTTTCACGCGTGGCGAATATCAAATCGCAGATCAAGCGGATCAAGACCAACGAGAAGGCGCGTCAGCGCAATGCCGCAGTCAAGTCTGCGCTGAAGACCTCCGTCCGTAAGTTCCGTTCGGCCGCCGACGCCGGCGATGCGGACGCCGCGCGCGAGGAACTCGTCAAGGCGTCTCGCCAGCTGGACAAGGCCGCCAGCAAGGGCGTCATCCACAAGAACCAGGCAGCGAACCGGAAGTCCGCGATGGCCAAGAAAGCCGCCTCGCTCTAGCCGGGTCATTGCAGCCGAGCCCACCAGCACCGCCCGAAGCCCGCCGCAGCATGTGGCGGGCTTCGTCCTGCTCTGGCCGGCTCTCAACTTCGCGTCAGACGCCGCGCGTGCCCCGATCAGGGATGCATCCTCGTGGACTTGAATGGCTGGCGCATCAGCACAGTGTGCCGGCTCAACAGAATCCGTCTGATGAGTCGTGGCCACGTCGATAGCGGACCGCTCGGGGGTGGTGGAAGTCGTCGATCGACTCCCGGATCACCTCACGCTGCAGGTCGCGAAGCACTACGGCCAGCGCGTTCGAAGGTTGATTCGCTGCCAGGTCCACCCCGTCGACGGCCACTCGGACGCAGTCCTCGCCAGCGGCGTTCGGAACCAGCGCCGCGACCCGTTGCAGAACTGATTTCGTGTCGCTCAGGAAGCTGCGCTGTCCTGTCGGGCGGCGATGAGCTGGCGTACCGCGCTCTCCAAGGCATAGTCAGCGCTGGCCGCGACGCCCTTCACGTCCGCGTTGACCGTCGCGACAATCTGCAACGCCTCGTGCAGCCCGGTGACCCGCCATCCGCGAGCCTGCTGCTGCGCCCGTTTCACGATTCCTGGAGACAGCCCCAAGGTCCGAGCAAGGTCGTACGGATCACCGCGCCCGACAGAGAGGACCCGAGCCAGCGTGCGAACCCCGCTGGCGAGGGCATCGGCGATGAGCACGGCGGCTACTCCCTGGTCGAGCGCCCACCGCAGCGCCTCCAACGCCGCAGGAAGATTGCCGGCCAAAGTGCGATCGGCTACGGAGAATCCGGTCATCTCGGGCCTACCCCGGTGGTAGCGGGCGACATCGTCCACGTCGACCTGTCCACCGACATCGAAGACGAGTTGAGCCGTTGCCGCAGACAGTTCCCTCAGGTCGTTGCCAACCGCGTCAAGCATGGCCTCGGCCGCCGGCCCGCTGATGCTTCCGCCGGCTCGCTCAGCCTCGCGCCGGATGAAGCGCAGCCGATCTTCTGGCCATCTGAGTTTGGCGCAGTCGTGGACCTTGGCGCCGGCCTTCTTCAGGCGGTCGACCAGGGGCTTGTTGCGCAGCCCACCGACGTGCGTGAGGACGAGCACGAGGTCGCTCTCGCCGGCCTCAGCCGCCTGTGCAAGGGCCTCGGCAAAGTCCTTGTTGGCCTCGTGGGTGCCCTCGACCAGGACGAGCCGGCGCTCGGCGAACAGTGAGAGCCCGAGCATCTCGGCGAGGTGACCTGGGTCAGATCCTGCTGCGCTGATTTCCTGCACATCGATCGACGGATCGACCTTCTTGGCTGCCACCACGATGTCAGCACAACTCCTGGCCCGGAGGAACTCGTCCTCGCCGATCACAAGGTGTGCGCGGACTGATTCCTCGGCGGCCACGTCATGCATCGTCCCATCGGGATCCGACGCAGCCGGCATGGGGAGCTCTAGCCTGCCCTGTATGAGGCTGGTGCGACGAAGGAGGGGGTCGTGAGGCTGGACACTGTGTCCGTTCCGGTCGTGCAGGCTCCGTTGGCCGGTGGCCCGTCCACCCCGGAACTCACCGCCGCGGTGCTCGAAGCCGGTGCGTTCGGATTCCTGGCCGCCGGCTACAAGACACCCGCCGCGGTGGCCGACGACATCGCAACACTGCGTGGGCTGACCGACAAGCCGTACGGGGTGAACCTCTTCGTGCCCGATGACGAGGTCGACGCCGCCAACGTTGGCCCGTACCTCGACCAACTCGGCGAGGAGGCGCAGCGGCTTGGGGTCCAGCTGGGCGTGCCCCGCCATGACGACGATTCCTTCGACGCCAAGCTCGACCTCGTAGTGGCCGAACGCGTTCCCGTCGTCTCGTTCACCTTCGGCTGCCCCGACGGGGCGGTGATCCAGCGCTTGCACGATGCCGGATCCGAGGTGTGGGTGACCGTGACCGACCCGCAGGAGGCGGCGCTTGCGCATGCTGCGGATGCCGATGTGTTGGTTGCTCAAGGCATCGAGGCAGGGGGCCATCGCGGCTCTTTCGTCGACCGCGAGGACCGCGAGGACTACGGGCTGCTGGCCTTGCTGCAACTGCTGGCCGCGCACGTCCGCCTTCCGCTGGTTGCGGCCGGCGGTATCTCCACCGGCGCCGGCGTTGCCGCGGTCTTGTCCGCCGGAGCATGTGCGGCCCAGTTGGGTACGGCGTTCCTGCGCTGCTCGGAGGCCGGTACGTCCCCGGTACACCGCGCCGCCATGACCGGGACCGGACGCACCCGATTGACCCGAGCCTTCACCGGACGATCGGCCCGCGGCATCGAGAACCGGTTCCTGGCCGAGCATTCTGCGGCTGCGCCGATCGCGTACCCGGAGATCCACCACGCGACTGCGCCGCTGCGCGCTGCCGGCCGGTCGGCCGGGGACGGTGATGTGGTCAACCTCTGGGCCGGGCAGGCCTACCGACTCGCCGCCGAGGTACCTGCCGCACACGTGATCGCTGCCCTGCGCCGGGATCTCGTCGACACCCTCGATGCCGCGGCCGCGCGGGTACGCGGCCCGGTCGACGGCTGATCCGGACGACAAGACCGGCCACGGGCAGTCCGGGCGCCGCGCTCACCCGGTCGGGGACCGGGTCGCCGCGGCCGAGCACCGTGAGCGATCCGGCGGCCAGCACGACGGCGATGTCGCCGTCGTGGTCAGTGCGATGCAAGCTCATGCCGCCAGCGATCAATCGATCCACCAGCCGCTCGTCGGGATGCCCGTAGTCGTTGCCAGCTCCGACTGAGATGAGTGCCACCCGTGCGTGGGTCGCGGCCAGGAACGCCGGCTCCTGATCGGCACTGCCGTGGTGCGGAACCTTGAGGATGTCCGCGGTCACGTCCGGCGCGCGGCGGAGCAGATCCTGCTGGGCCTCGGACTCGACATCGCCCGTGGTCAGCATGGATATCTGAGCAACGGTGACCCGCGCTACGACCGAGGAGTTGTTGGGATCCGATCGCGTGCCGATGTAGCGGGCCACTGGCCCCAGCACCTCGATCCTTGCCGGCCCGATCATCCGCGTCTCCCCTGGGGTGAGAGTGATGACCGGCACGCCCGCCTTGGCGGAGGTTGCGCGGATCCGGCTGTCGGCATCCAACGGTGGCGGGAGCGCGGATGTCGCGACAGCGGCAACGGTCCGGCCGTGCAGGACACCAGCCATGCCGTCGACGTGGTCGGCATGCAGGTGCGAGAGCACCAGCAGCGGGACTTCCTGGACGCCGAGCCGGCGCAAGCACTCGTCGACGAGTACCGGATCCGGACCGGCATCGACCACGAGCGCGCGTCCAGCTCCAAGTGAGGCGACGACTGCGTCGCCCTGACCTACGTCGCAGGCAACGAACAACCACCCCGGTGGTGGCCAGCTAGGCGCCAGCGCCCGGACCGACACTCCGCTGACCACGATCCCGACACACGCGGCGGCAAGCAGCAATCGAGGCTGGCGACGACGCAGCAGCATCACCAAGACAACGAGCGCGCCCGCCAGTGCCAGCGCGCCGAGCAAGCCGCTGGGCCAGGAAAAAACAGCTCCGGGGGTTCGCGCGGCACGCTCGGCGATCCACACCATCCAGCGCAGCGGCCAGTCGACAAGTCCGAGCAGGACCTCGCCCAACCATGGGGTGAGCGGTGACAGCAGTGCGGCAGCCAGGCCGAGAACTGTCACGAGCGCGACGACCGGCGCGACCAAGAGGTTGGCCGGGAGGGAGATGAGGCTCACGCGGGCCGCTATCAGGACCAGCAGAGGTGCGGTGAACAACCCCGCGGCAGCGCAGACCGCCGCCGCTGATGCCAGCGGCTCGGGCCATCCCCGCGTCCTCAACCGTTCGGCCCAGCGACCGCCCATGACCACGATGCCGGTCGTCGCGGAAACAGACAGCGCGAAACCCAGATCGCGAGCGAGGCCCGGATCGACGGCCAGCAGGGCAAGAACGGTCGCGGCCAGTGCTGGCAGTGCCTGTCGTGCCCTCCCGACGGCCAGCGCCAGCAGCGTGACCGCACCCATGACGGCCGCCCGCAGGACACTGGGCTGCGGGCCGACGAGAATCACGAAACCCGCGAGTGCGAGGGCGGCGATGCCGGCTCGGGTACGTCCACGCAGCCGACTTCCGCGCAGCGGCCAGAGCACCGCGCCGATCACGATGGCGCAGTTCGTTCCGGATACAGCCGTCAGGTGAGCAAGCCCGCTGATCCTGAACTGTTCTAGGAGGATCGGGTCCATGCCTGCGGTGTCACCGAGGACGATGCCACGCAGTAGGCCGGCCTCGTCGGGGTTCAGCACGCGTTCGACGCGCGCCCGGAGACCGTCTCGAATGTCGGCGGCGGCCGAGTCCATGACTCCGGTCGGGGGCAGCGAATCCTGTGGTGGCCCACGGGCGAACGCGATCGCGACCAGCATGTCGTCAGGTCGTGCCGGCGCGAGGTCAACGGCGGCAGACACGGTGGACCCGGGTACGAGCTCCGCCCAATCCTGGCCCCGGGCAAACACCAGGATGTCTGCTCGCAGGATCCAAGCGTGGACCGATGGGCCGCCACACGGCCGGGTGCAGCTTGCCGCAACCGCCCTGGCCGGAACCAGGATGCGCGAGCTCTCTGCGCCGGGAGCGAGATAGCGGATCGGCTCTGTGACCAGAAGGCGAAGTTGCACGTCGTTGCCCTGGTCGGCCATGTGCCGCAGCGGGGAACCGTCCCGTGCGTAGACATGGACGGCTGCCGTACCGGCGACCAGCGCCAACCCAGCCAGGGCCAGAGCAGCCACGCACCGGCGATGAGTGGGCAAGCGGCCACCCGAGCCCAAGGTCAGCGAGCCGGCCGCAAGGAGTACAGCCGAGGCCGCCACCGCGCCAAGGACGCCGACCGGCAGCAATGGCGCTGTCCAGGCGACGAGCCAGCCGAGCGCCGCGGCCGGGACCAGCCGGATGTCCCAGCGAGGCGGGGACGTCGCCACCTCGCTGGTGCGCTGATCCGGCTCGGCAGCGGACCCATGGGAAGGCCTGTGCGGCATTCGCAGAAATTAGCGACGCAGTTAGCCCCGCAGTTGCTGCCAGACCCGATGTGGACAAGGCGCGAGCGGAGCCGACAGTTGTGGACGACCAGCCCTCAGACCGTCACCAGGTCCACGATCTGCTCGTACAGCGTCGGCCCAATGCCGCTGACTTCTCGCAATTGCTCGACGGCGGTAAATCCGCCATTGGCCTCGCGGAAGTCGACGATCCGTTGCGCCAGCACCGGGCCGATGCCCGGCAGGGACTCCAATTCGGCAAGGGCCGCACTGTTGAGATTCACCAACCCGTCGGCAGCCGTCGGGTCGCCTCCGCCGGGCGACGAACCCGGAATGCCCACCGCGATCTGTTCGCCGTCGACGACAAGCCGAGCAAGATTGACGGTGCTCAGGTCGGCCTCGGGCAACGCCCCACCAGCAGCGTTGATCGCATCGGCAACTCGCGCGCCCTTCTCCACCGTGACCAGCCCGGGCTGGCGGACCTGACCGATCACCGAAATCACCAGCCGGCTGCTGTCACCAGCCGCCTCGTCGGATCCATCCGGATGCTCGGACGAGCTCGGCCCATCGGTGGCAGCGCCCGCTGTGGCCGAGGAGCTCAGCAGCTGCTGATCGAGCGGCGCCGGCACTGGCCGAGACCACCAAGTCAGCCCGGCCGATAAGGCAGCGGCAAGGACAGCCACCAGGCACATCGCCAACGCTCCGGGCCGGCTCGGCTCCCAACGCAGACGCGCCGGGGAGCCTGGCAGACCCGTCGGTTCGGCCGCGGTGACACCAGGCGCGCCAGACTCATCGGGGGAACCGGCGGTCGGCTCCTCCTGGCGAGATTCTCGAGTCGACTCCGTGGCCTCCCCGACCCGTGGCGGGATCCAACCCGGTCGAGGGTTCGCCGCGGCCAGGATGGACCGGAGCCGCTCACCGACCAGCGCCTCGGTATCGCCGCCGCCCATCCCCCGTACCCGACCACGCATGACCCACACGCTAGGCATCCTCACTGGCCGTGTGATGCAGCGGATGACGTTGTGGACGGCTTCGACGTCCTGTGGATCGCGCTAGGCCGATGCCGATCACGTCCCGGCAGCGGGCGCGATCACCACCCCGATCAGGCCAGGACCGACATGAGCTCCGACGACTGCGCCGACCTGATTGAGATACATCCGGCGCAGCCGCGGAATCCGGTCACGCAGCACCGAGCCGACCCGTTCGGCGCGCTCCGGAGCGGCCAGGTGCTGCACCGCGACATCCACCAGCCGGCTTCCAGCCCGCTCGACGGCCACATCGGCCAGCCGCGCGATCGCTTTACTAGCGGTCCGAACGCGTTCCAGCGCAACGATCCGGCCATCGACGACGTGCAGCAGCGGCTTGACTGCGAGGGCGGTGCCCAGGACGGCAGCCGCGGCGCCGATTCGCCCCCCACGGCGCAGGAA